>SFRS01000014.1 GCA_004562175.1 bacterium
CTGACCACTTTAGTGGAGCTGGGCTATGAGCGCACGGATCAGGTGGATGCCATCGGTCAGTTCTGCTTGCGCGGTGATATTTTAGATATCTTTCCCATCAACTGCAATGCACCTGTGCGCGTGGAATGGTTCGATAACGAGCTGGACGCCATGCGCAGCTTTGATGTGAATACTCAGCGTAGCTTGAAAACCCTGCAGGAAATAAAAATCATGCCCCTCACGGTGGAGGGGGACGCTGCGTATGATGCCAGCGTTTTCGACTATTGCGCAGCCAGCACCTTGGTGGTGGTGGACGAGCCGGTGCGCACCTTTGAAATGCTGGAAAAGCTGGACAAGGAAAACAAAGAGGACGCAGCGGATTTATTCACTAAGGAGGAGTTAGTGGGTATGTGCGCCGCTAGCGGAGCACAGCTAGTTTCTGCTCTCGGTCATAGCTACTTGAGCGAGCTTCCTGCTCTCAATATTCCTGTGCGTTCCGTTTCACCCTACAACAAGAATACCAATTTGCTGGTAGAGGATTTGCATAATTGGCTAGCTGATGGCATCACACCGGTGATTATGATGTCCAGCAGCATCAAGGCCCGTGGCTTTGCAGAAAATCTGCACAACTATGGCCTTAAAGGTATTTACTCCCAAGAGAGTCTGCAGTCCGGTCAAATCAACGTTATGTTTGGCGATTTGGACCATGGCTTCCGTTTTTGGGATACTAATTGGCTGCTGTTAACGGAAAACGATATTTATGGCATGCAAAAGCGCAAGCGTTTGCATAGCAAAAATCAGGGCCAGCAGCTGCAATATTTTTCCGATATCAAGGTGGGAGACTACGTGGTCCACAAGGTCCACGGCATCGGTCGTTACATCGGTGTGGAAAATGTGGAGGTCGGCGGTATTCATCGCGATTATCTGCTTTTAGCCTACGCCGGGGACGACAAGCTTTATGTGCCCGTGGATCAGGTTGGCCTCTTACATAAATATGTGGGCAGCGAGGGTGCGGTGCCCCGCTTGTCCAAAATGGGTGGTACTGATTGGAAGCGCACCACCTCTAAGGCTGCCAAGGCCATCACGGAGCTGGCGGAGGAGCTCTTGCGCCTCTACGCCCAGCGCCAGATTGTGCCGGGTCATGCCTTTAGTCCTGATACAGAGCTGCAAAAGGAATTTGAGGAAGCCTTCCCCTATGAGGAAACACCGGACCAGCTGAAGGCCATTGCCGAAATCAAGGCTGATATGGAAAAGCCCCAGCCCATGGAGCGCTTGCTTTGCGGTGATGTGGGCTATGGCAAGACCGAGGTGGCTATTCGTGCTGCCTTTAAGGCTGTGGTGGATGGCAAGCAGGTGGCAGTGATGGTGCCGACAACAGTGCTTGCTCAGCAGCATTATTTGACCTTTAAGGAGCGCATGCGCAATTTTGGTGTGAATGTGGAAATGCTGAACCGTTTCTGCAGTGCCAAGGAGCAAAAGCGCATTTTGCAGGACCTGGAGGAGGGCAGGGTGGATCTTTTGATTGGCACCCACCGCCTTTTGCAGGCTGATGTGCAGTTCCCCACTTTGCATTTGGCCTTGGTCAACGGTCGCGATATGAGCGTGATTGAGTCACCACCGGAGGATAGGTTACCTGTTGAAACTTATGTAAGCGAGTACAATGACGGCATGATTAAGGAAGCCATCGAGCGCGAGCTTCGTCGCGGCGGCAGAATTTATTATGTGCACAATCGAGTGAGCGGCTTGGAGGCTATTGCGGCGCGGATTCGTCGCTTGGTGCCGGGCATCAACATCAAGCTGGCTCATGGCCAGATGAATGAGGAAATGCTAGAGGACGCCATGATCACCTTCTACGAGGGTGGCTGTGACATGCTCTTGTGCACTACCATTGTAGAAAATGGCTTGGATGTACCCTTGGCCAACACGATTATCATTGACGGAGCGGAAAACTTTGGCCTCTCCCAGCTGTACCAGATGCGTGGGCGTGTGGGGCGCAGCTCCCGCTTGGCCTATGCCTATTTCGTCTACAAGCCCAATAAGGCCTTGAGTGAAATTGCGGAAAAGCGTTTGCAGGCCATCCGCGATTTTACCGAGCTGGGAGCGGGCTTCAAGATTGCCATGCGCGATTTGGAAATTCGTGGTGCAGGCAATCTCTTAGGCAGCCAACAGCACGGGCATATTGTGGGCATTGGCTTTGCCGCCTACTGCGAGATGCTGGAGCAGACGATTAATCGGCTGAAGAATGGCAAGGTGGCTGTTCCGGAGCCGGAGCCGGTCTTAGAAATTCCGGCGGAGGCGTATATTCCCGACGATTATATTGCGGACCCACGCTACAAGATGGAAATCTATCGTCGTTTGGCAGAGATGGAATATGCGGAGCGGGACGATTTGCTGGACGAAATCATCGACCGCTTTGGCGAGCTGCCGGCTGAGGTGGAGATGCTGTGGCGTTTGGCATCCCTCAAGGGCTTGTGTCGCTTGATGGGCGTGCGTGGCATCAATGTGCGTCCGGGGACAATTCGCATTACCTTTGGGGAGCATGCGAATGTGAACACGGAGGTGTTCATGAAGCTGCTCACGACACACAAAAACAGCATGAGCTTTAAGAATGGCAAGGAAAGCCAATTACTTTATAAAACGAATGCGCTTAAAGAAGAGCCACTGAAGTGGCTAGAAAAGACATTGCCACTTTTAGCATTGGGAAATAAATTTAATCATAAAGCGAGCAATTAGTTATCAGCGCACTCGCGGTGATTTTTAAATAATTTTTTGATGAAATGAAAGAAGGTGAGGGCAGATGGCAAAGGATAAATTTTTACATGGCGCCATGATTTTGACGCTGGCTGGACTGGTCGTGAAAATCATTGGCTCCGTGAACCGCATTCTGCTTTCACGCTTGTTGGGCGGCGAGGGCATTGGCCTTTACCAGATGGCCTATCCTGTTTACTTGCTGCTTTTGGCAATATCCTCAGCGGGTATTCCCGTGGCTATATCCATTGTAGTTTCACGCTATTTGGCCAAGGATGACGTGGGTAATGTGCGCCGCGTCTTCCACTTGAGCCTGCGACTCATGAGCCTTTTAGGCTTAGGCCTTGCGCTGGCCTTAGTGCTGGCAGCTGGATGGCTGGTGGACAGCGGTATCATCAAGGATGGTCGTGCCTACTACTCCTTGGTGGCTCTGGCACCAGCTGTATTTTTCGGCACGGTGCTGGCCAGCTTCCGTGGCCTTTTCCAAGGCCACCAGCTGATGACGCCGCCGGCCGTGTCGCAGATTTTAGAGCAGTTCATCCGCGTAGTGACCATGGTAGTGCTGGCCTACGTACTCTTGCCCTACGGCCTAGAATATGCTGCTGCAGGCGCCGCCTTCGGCGCTGTCCCGGGCAGCCTCATGGGCATGATTGTGCTGGGCTGCTTTTATCGCTACTACCGCAAGCGTTGGTTGGCCGAGGCAGAGCTGAAGCCCTGCAAGGAAGAAATCAGCTCCACGAAACTAGTCAAGGAGCTGCTGCTATTGGCGCTGCCCGTGTCCTGCGCCAACGTACTGGTGCCTGTGACCAACAGCATCGACGTGCTTTTGGTACCGGGATATCTCATTGAAAGTGGCTTCACAGTGGAGCAGGCCACCACCTTGTTTGGCTACTTGGCAGGCATGGCACAGCCCCTTTTGCTTTTGGCAACCATTCCCACCATGAGCTTGGCTACAAGTCTTGTTCCTGCCATCGCCGAGGCCTATACCTTAAAACGAATTGACATCATCGAATCCAAGGCTGCCACGGCCATGAAGCTGTGCTGCCTTATTACTGTGCCAGCTGCTGTGGGCATGGCAGTTCTTGCAGAGCCAATTAGCCTGCTTTTGTACGGCACAGCTAAGGCGGGCACGGCCATCATGCATTCGGCGCCATCTCTGTGGTTTTTGGGCTTGCATCAGGTAACCACGGGCATGCTGCAGGGCATGGGCCACAGCAATTTGCCCATGGTGCATATGCTGGTGGGCATTATTGCCAAGCTTTTCGCCGTGTGCCAGCTGACCAATGCTGCTTGGAATATCGCCGGTGCAGCTTGGGCTACCAATATCAATTTTGGTTTGACAGCATTACTGAATATTTTAGTTTTGCATCATTATCAAATCAGCTTTCAGTGGCTGAGTATCATTAAAATTATTCTTGCTGCCGGGCTAATGGGCTTGGCTGCTTGGTGGAGCCAGCAGCTGCTCGTGGCCGTGGTGGGGACGATTATGGCAACCATCTGCGCCATGCTTTTAGCAGCATTGCTGTATGCAGTGTTGCTGTTCTTCATGGGCGTAGTGACAAAGCAGGAGCTGGCACAGCTGCCTGTAATAAAGAAAATTTTGAAGCAGAGAAAGAAGGCGTAATATGGGCATGATTACAATTGTTGGTCTTGGACCCGGTGCTGTGGGCCATTTATCCTTAGAAACCATGAGCATTATGCAGGGCTGTGAGCAGGTGCTTTTGCGCACCGCTGTGCATCCCACCGTGTCAGAATTAGCCAAGCAGGGTGTGCACTACACCTCCTGTGACGATTTATATGAGGCTGGAGCTTCCTTTGAAGAGGTCTACCAAAATGTAGTGAACAGAGTGCTTGCTGCTGCGGCCAAGGGTGATGTGGTTTATGCAGTTCCCGGCAGCCCCTTGGTAGCTGAGAAAACCGTTGTGCTCCTGCGCGAGCAGGCTAAAGAGCAGGGAATTCAGTTGGTTATTAAGCCCTCCATGAGCTTTTTAGATTTAGCCTATGTGGCCTTGGGCATTGATCCCATTGCGGGTCTGCGCATTATTGATGCGCAGGATTTTGGTGCCATCGCCGATGCAGGGCAATATCCTTTGATGATTACCCAAGTTTACAGTCAATTGGTGGCTAGCGATTTGAAAATTGCCCTGATGGAAAATCTCCCCGATGATTACGAGCTTTATTTCTTGCGTAATATGGGCTTGCCCGATGAAGAGTGTCGGGTAGTGAAGCTTTTTGAACTGGATAGACAGCCTCATATCGATCATTTAACCAGCGTGTATATTCCGCCCATGGGTGAGGATGACGAGATGCCCAGTGGTATTATGGCCTTTGGTGATGACGAAGACGAGAAAGAGGATGAGGAAGCATCTCTGCCCGATGACATGGTGGATACAGCCTCCTTTGATGACGTGGATATCCAGCCCTTGGTGGATGTGATGCGCACACTGCGTGAGCCCGGTGGCTGTCCTTGGGACCAGGAGCAGACCCATGCCTCCATTCGCAGCAATATGATTGAAGAGGTCTATGAGTATCTTGAGGCTGTTGACGCTGATGACACCGATGGTATGCGGGAGGAGCTGGGAGACGTTTTAATGCAAATTGTTTTCCACGCTCGCATGGCTGAGGAAGCCGGTCGCTTTGATTTGCAGGATGTGATTGACGAGGTAGTGGATAAGCTAATTCGTCGTCATCCCCATGTTTTTGGTGAAACAAAAGTGGCTGGCTCCGACGAGGTATTGCTAAATTGGGAAGCCATCAAGAAGACGGAAAAGACGGAACGCAAGCATGTTTTGGACGGTGTAACCTACGGTTTGCCGGCACTTTTGCGGGCCTATAAGCTGCAAAGCAAGGCTGCCAAGGTGGGCTTCGATTGGCCTGATGTAGCCGGCGTATGGGATAAGGTTCAAGAAGAGCTGGGCGAGCTGCAGGAAGCCTTGGCCAGCGGCGATAAGCAGGCTGCCGAGAGCGAGCTAGGTGATGTGCTTTTTGCCCTGGTTAACTATGCTCGCCACCACAAAATTGAGCCTGAGGTTGCCTTGAACGGCACTAATAATCGCTTTGCCAAGCGCTTTGCCCATGTAGAGGCTTGCGTGGAGGCCAGCGGCAAGGAATGGCAGGATTTCAGCCTTGCTGAGCTAGACAAATTTTGGGATGAAGCCAAGGCAACAGAAAGACAGGCGTGAACATAAATCTTTCACATCTTGGTAAGAAATTTTTGAAAAAGGCTTGCAGGAAAAGCCTTTAAAGTGTAGAATACTATTGCTAGTCAAAATGAGCCGCGTGCTCGGAAACGTCGTTTTTGCACGAAAAACTAAAACTAAGGAGGAGTAATTAATGAATAAGACTGAATTAATCGCCGCTGTTGCTGAAAAAGCAGGCTTGACCAAAAAAGATGTTGAAAAGGCAATCTCTGCTACCTTGGAGACCGTAAAGGAAGAAGTAGCTAAAGGTGGCAAGGTACAGGTTGTAGGCTTTGGTACTTTCGAAGCACGCACCCGCAAAGCTCGTATGGGTAAGAACCCTCAAACCAAACAAGCAGTAGAGATTCCGGCTGCTACTGTTCCGGCTTTCAAGGCTGGCAAAGCATTCAAGGATGTTGTAAACGCAAAATAATGATGCTGAAAAGTGCCCGGCTGCTTAGTCGGGCATTCTGTTTTTGTGCTATCGCCCTAGGAGGTCCAACATGAGCAGACGCAAAAGGCGCAAATCCAATGGCTTTAAACTGTTCATGCTTGTGGTGTTGGCTGTGTGCCTGTTTGTTTTGGGCAAGCAGGAGTACAGGATCTATCAGATAAAGCAGGAACAGGCAGCCACTCAGCAGCGCATCGAAGAGCTGAAAAAGAAAAAGGCGGAGCTGGAGGCCGAACGTAGGCGCCTTGATGATCCACGTTATATTGAGAAATTAGCCCGTGAGGATTACAATATGGTGGGTAAAAATGAGGTCCCGCTCTTTATTGTTGATGAGCAAAAGCAAGCAGAACAAAAGTGAGACACTTTGTTCTGCTTTTTTTGTTGACACTTATTAAAATTTAAGAGTATAATACAATAGTATCAATGAATTTTTAAGGGGGATTTTTGTCTCGATGTCACTTGAAGTAGGTGCAATTGTAGAGGGTGAAGTCACTGGCATCACCAATTTCGGCGCTTTTGTCCAATTACCGGAGGGCAAGGTTGGCCTGATTCATATTTCCGAGGTATCTAATGTTTATGTCAAGGATGTGCATGACTTTTTAAAGGAGCATGACAAGGTAAAGGTCAAAGTGCTGAGCATTGACGAGCGTGGCAAAATCGGTCTGTCCATTAAACAGCTGACACCGCCGCCGGCAGCAGCACCCCAGCCTAAACCGCAGCGTCCGCAAAACGAAAATCGTGAACGTCGCGCAGGTGCACGTGTCCAAAACGCCCGTCCCGTTTCTCCGCTGACCTTTGAGGATAAATTGTCCAAGTTTTTGAAGGATAGCGACGATAGAATGCTGGATTTAAAACGCAATACTGAATCTAAACGCGGCGGTCGTGGCGCAAGACGTGAAAGATAAACTTGGCTGAGCAGGGGCACTCTACTGGGTGCCCCTAATTTTCGTGTACCTGCCTAATAAAGGGAGGACTGCCTATGGTCATCAATCCTTTGGTGTATAAAGTACATAAGGTGTTGCGTGCGCATCTCGAGCAGCACGGGAATTATCTCCTCGCCGTCAGTGGTGGCTCGGATAGCATGGCACTGGCTGCCGCCTGCGTTGCCCTCCGGGAGGAGGGCTGGGGGAGCTACAGCGTGTGCCATGTGGAGCACGGTCTGCGGGGTGAGGAATCGCTCAGGGATATGGAGCTAGTGCAGCGCTTTTGTGCTGAGCACCGGCTGCCATGCTATGTGCGCCAGGTGCCGGTGCAGGAGCTGGCCACCAGGGAGCGCTTGTCAGTAGAAGCAGCGGCAAGGATTTTGCGTCACAGGGCGCTGACGGATACTATGCAGCAGCTGGAAGCGGATGTGGTTGTTTTCGCGCATAATTTGGATGATCAGGCAGAAACGGTGCTGCTGCGGCTGCTTAGAGGCACAAGCCTTACAGGCTTGTGCGGTATTCGCAAGCTTAGCGACATTGGCCTGCATCCGTTTTTGGAGCTGCGCCACCGGGAGCTGGCTGAGTATTGTCATTTGCAGGGTGTGGAGTATTGCCATGACAGCACCAATGATGACGTGAATATTGCTCGCAATCGGGTGCGCCATGAGCTAGTGCCCTATTTAGAGCAGTACTTCAATAGCAATATCAAGGAAACGCTGGCCCGCATGGCGCAACAGCTTTTAGCTGAGGATGAGCATTTGGAAAAGCAAGCCTTTGCCGCCTATGTCAAGGCGCAGGTGGAGCCTGAAGGATTGGAGCCAATGCCCAATCAAGCCAAGGATTATGCCGAGTATTTGCGCGGAGGGAAGGCGTGGCGTCTAGTTTTCAAGGCCGGGGAGCTTTTGACGCAGCCGGTAGCCATTAGGCGCAGGGTGCTGCGGGAGGCTTACTTTAGCCTTGCGGGAGCAGAGCTGGACCAAGAACGTACCTTGGCTTTGGAGCAGCTTGTTGTGAATGGCACCGGAGGTAAGATGGTGCAGCTGCCCGGAGGCGTCACCGCACGCTATATAAATAAACAGCTATTTTTGGAAAAACAATAAAGGAGCCTTTATTATGCATGAGGATATTAAACAAATTTTACTGACTAAAGAACAAATCGCTGCTCGCGTAGCGGAAATGGGCAAGCAAATTACTGCTGATTACCAAGGTAAGGATTTGGTGGTAGTGGTGCTCCTGAAGGGTGCTGCTTGGTTTGCTACCGATTTGACTCGCGCTATTGATTTGCCCTTGCGCGTTGACTTCATGGTTGCTTCCTCCTATGGCAATGGCACCAGCACCACCGGCAACGTGAAGGTAAAGCTGGATTTGGGCGAAAACATTGCCGGCAAGCATGTGCTCTTGATTGATGATATCATCGACAGCGGTGTGACCTTTGCTGCTATCAGCGACATGCTGCGCCTTAACAAGCCCGCTTCCTTGAAGACTGTGGCTTTGTGCGACAAGGCTGAGCGCCGCATCAACGGTTTGGAGGCTGATTACGTTGGCTTCAAGATTCCTGATGAATTTGTTGTTGGCTTTGGCCTTGATTATGCTGGGGATTACCGCAATCTGCCTTATATTGGTGTGTTAAAGCCCTCTGTTTACGCAAGAAAATAAAAAGTTTGTGAAAATGGTTGCTAGATATCACTTCCTATAATATAATAAAACATTATCGGTTAAGTGGAAGGAGGATACGTGCTTGAATAAATTTTTTAAGAACGTACTTTTTTATCTGCTGATAATCATGGTAATTATCTGGATGTTCGATTTCTATACCGAAAAAGGCACTAAGCCTGCTGAGATTAGCTATACCAGCTTTATGCAGCATGTGCAGGCGGATGAAATCAAGCAGGTGAAGATTGTTGATAATGTTATCAGTGGTAAATTAAAGGATGGCAAAGAGTTCTCTACCGTTGCGCCTAATGATAGCAAGCTGGTAGAAAAATTAGAGAAGAAGCATGTGGATATTAAGGCCGAGCTGCCGCCCCAGCCGCCCTGGTGGATGAGCATTTTGAGCAGTCTGCTGCCCATGCTGATTATTGTGGGCCTCTGGTTCATGCTGATGAATCAAGGCGGAGCAGGTGGTGGCAAGGTGATGAACTTTGGCAAGAGCCGTGCTCGTCGCTATGATGAAGACAAGATGAAGATTACCTTCAAGGATGTTGCTGGTGCTGAAGAGGCCAAGCAGGAGCTGGAGGAGGTAGTGGAATTCTTGAAGAGTCCGCAAAAATACAATGAGCTGGGTGCCAAGATTCCCAAGGGTGTGCTGCTGTACGGCCCTCCGGGTACTGGTAAAACCCTGCTAGCTAAGGCTGTGGCTGGTGAAGCAGGGGTACCCTTCTTCAGTATTTCCGGCTCTGACTTTGTAGAAATGTTCGTGGGCGTGGGCGCTTCCCGTGTGCGCGATTTATTCGACCAAGCGAAAAAGAGCGCACCCTGCATTGTTTTCATTGATGAAATCGATGCTGTGGGCCGTCAGCGTGGCGCAGGTCTTGGCGGCGGCCATGACGAGCGCGAGCAAACACTGAACCAATTGTTGGTGGAGATGGATGGCTTCAGCGCCAACGAGGGCATCATCATGATTGCTGCTACCAACCGTCCTGATATTCTGGACCCGGCACTGTTGCGTCCCGGTCGCTTTGATCGTCAAATCGTGGTGGATCGTCCTGATATCAAGGGTCGTACCGAAATTTTGAAGGTGCATTGCAAGGGTAAACCTGTGGGACAAGATGTTTCCTTGGATGTTATCGCCCAACGTACTCCCGGCTTCACCGGTGCAGATTTGTCCAATTTGGTGAACGAAGCAGCCCTCTTGACTGCTCGTCGTGACAAAAAGGTCATCAATATGCCGGAAATGGAGGAGGCTGCTGAGCGTGTCATCATGGGACCTGAACGCAAGAGCCGCGTTATCAGCGACAAGGAAAAACGCCTCACTGCTTATCACGAGGGTGGTCACACCATTGTGGGCATGCTCCTAGAGCATACCGACCCCGTGCACAAGGTTACCATTATTCCTCGCGGCCGTGCCGGTGGTTATACCCTGAGCCTGCCGAAGGAAGACAAGTATTATGCAACTCGCAGCGAAATGCTGGACGAGCTGAAGGTGCTTTTGGGTGGTCGTGTGGCTGAAGCCTTGGTGCTGAAGGAAATTTCTAGCGGTGCTAGCAATGATTTGCAGCGTGCAACTCAATTGGCACGCCAGATGATTTGTGAATATGGCATGAGCGAGAATATCGGACCTGTAACCTTTGGCCATCGTCAGGACCAGGTATTCCTGGGCCGCGATATTGCCCGTGACAAGGATTACAGCGAAGAGGTGGCTGCAGAAATCGACAAAGAAGTACGCGCCTTCATAGAGGACGCTTATGCTGCTACCGAAAAGCTGCTCAGCGACAATTTGGATAAGCTTCACGTAA
The DNA here is from genome assembly GCA_004562175.1 of bacterium. GTDB lineage: Bacteria > Bacillota > Negativicutes > Acidaminococcales > Acidaminococcaceae > Phascolarctobacterium_A. The sequence continues at coordinate 10,736 of SFRS01000014.1, forward strand.
TTGCTCAGGCTTTGATTGAAAGAGAAACCTTGGAAGAGGAAGAAATCAATCAGCTGGTGAAATATGGCCATATCCTGAGTGCGGAGGAGAAGTTGTATTTAGTACAGCAATCCGTGGCTGAGGAAGAGGCTGCTAATGCAGCTGCTGTGGATACCATCAGTGCTCCTGCTGAAGATACTCCTCAAGCTTAAAATTCCTAGTTTCAAGTAAAAAGTTACGCCCGTAGTACATACTACGGGCGTCTTTCAATTTTCAAACGTTTGTTTCCAGTAACGTTTCGTTACTGGAAGACACGCTTAGGTAGGCTGCTCTTGGAAAAACTTTAAGAAAAGCTCAGCTGCCGGCGAAAGTCTAGTTTTGTTGCTCCAATAAAGACTCAAAGCGAAAGAAAGCTTGGCATCATCAATGGGAAGGCGTTCCATGTTTTCGGGTACGGGGTCCTGGGAGAGGGCGGCGATCACTGCCACACCAGCTCCGCTAGATGCGTAGGTCAGGGCGTTGCTGGCAGTGGTGGCGATAAAGCTTACCTTGGGCTGTAGATTATAGCTTTGGCAGACAGTGCGCAAAAGACCATAGCTACCATAATTACAGCAAAGGCTCATGTCAACTAAATCAATAGGATGCAGGGATTTTTTGCCTACCCATGGCACCTTGAGCTCTTTATTGAAAAAGGCATAAAAGCATTCGTTGGCTACGGTGAGCACCGTAATTTCTTCGCTGCGAGGTAGGGGAGCGTTGGCAAAGGCAAAATCAATTTGCCCCTCCGCCAAGAGCTGCAGCTGTTGCGCCACTGTGGCATCATGGAACTGAAAGCTAATCTGGGGATGAGCCTTGGAGAAAGGAATGAGGTATTGCTCCAAAAAGTATTCGCTGCGTACATGGGAAACTCCAAAACGCAGGGTGCCGCTGGTCTGCTTGCTGAAGGACTGCATGTTTAAGTTCAAGGTGTCCTCAGTTGCACAGAGCAGCTTGGCTTGGGAAAGAAATACTTCACCGGCCTCTGTCAGCTCGATGTGGCGTTTGCCACGGCCTGTTTTAAAAAGCTGCACCTCATAGTATTTTTCCAGCGTTTTGATTTGCGCGCTTAAGGCGGGTTGGACGATGCTCAAGCGTTTAGCAGCAGCGCTGATATTGCCCGTTTCGGCAATGACGATAAAATTACGATAGAAATCGAAATCCATAATTACGATAGAAATCGAAATCCATAGAGCCTCCTAAATATTATAAAAAATGATTAAAATAATCAAATTAAAGTATTTTACTTAATTTTACCGCGGAATTATAATAAAGTAAATAATTTTTAGGGGATGGAAGCATGAAAAAATATCGCTCGTTAAATACCTTATCAGGGCCTCTTTTGTTTTTTGTGGTTCTGGGCATTTTGTCCCAGCTCATCAGCTTTAAGCAGGCAGCAGCCATTGCTACCATTTGCTGGATGGGACTGTGGTGGGTACTGCGACCGGTGAATATTGCGGTCACAGCTCTTCTGCCCATACCCATCAATGCCTTTTTTGGTATGGTACCCATGGACGGCATCATTAGCAAATACTTTTCAGAGATTGTAGTGCTTTTAGTAGGTAGTGACTTAATCAGCCTTGTCTGGGAAAAGACTCATTTGGATAAGCGCCTTGCCATCAAGAGTCTTTGTGGCATTGGTACCTCCATGCGCCAACAAATCACCGTGTGGCTGGTGGCTGCCACGGTGCTCTCCATTTTCTTGCCCAATGTGGTGGTGGTCATGATTTTGGTGCCTGTGGCTGTGAGCATGCTGAAATTTTTGGGCCAGGGAGATATCACCAATAACCCTATAGCCACTCCAATTTTGCTGGCGCTGGTATGGGGAGCTGGCTTTGGTGGCTTTGGTTCTCCCTTGGGTGGAGCTTCTAATTTGGTTGCCATTAGCTATTTGGAAAAGCTCACAGGGCAGGAATTCATGTATGTGGATTGGATTATTCGTTTTTTGCCCTTGTTATTTATTATCTTGCTTTTCATTTTGGCCTTCTTGCTGCATTTGCCCATGCCGGTGGAGCATTTGGAGGGCGGCAAGGAGTACTTCCGCTCGGTTTATGCTAAGCTAGGTCCCATGAAAAAAGGGGAAAAGCTGGGCCTTTGGCTCTTTGCCTTGGCCACGATTTTGGCATTTATTCGTCCTTTATACGTTGAATATTTACCCTTGATGAAGCCTGCCTATGTCTTCTTCTTCTTTGGCATGCTGACCTTTGTGCTGCGCAATGAAACAGGACAGCTCTTACTTACTTGGAATGAAGCGGAAAAGGGAATTATGTGGGGCATGATCTTCTTGTTCTCCGGCGGCTTAGCCTTGGGCAAGCTGATTACGGATACGGGTGCTGCTACAGAAATCGCCAAGGTCATTACGCTGCTGCCCTTGAGCGGTGGTGTAGAAACCATGTTTAGCCTGACCTTGTTTGCTACCTTCCTGACGGAGATCAGCAGCAACACAGCCGCTGCCTCCATCGCCATTCCTGTGGTGCAGAGCATTACCCAGGAGCTGGGGGTAAATCCTGTGCCCTATATTTTGACAACTATCGTGGCTGTAAATTGTGCTTTTATTTTACCTGTTAGCACCCGTGCTGTGGGTGTCACCTATGGCCTCGGTCCTGATGATTTAATGCGCCACGGCGTGCGCCTATCCATCATGTGTATGCTGCTGGTTAGTGCTTTGGGTTATGTCTGCATGCAGTTTTGGCCCTTGTTCAATCATATTTAAGTTCTTTATTTTAGGTGCATTTCTTTCTGCTCTCCTTGCTTTTGCAGTCCCACGAAGGCAGGGAGAGTTTTTGCGTGTTAATAAGGACTTGACTTTTGGTTAACCTAGTGATAACCTTTCAAGTAACAATAGGTTAACCAAGCAGGAAGCTATAAGGATAAACCTGAAGATAATTGGAGGCAACGAGCATGCGTAAGCGTATTTTGGAACTTTTGCGTACAAGTGGAGGGGAGCCTGTGAGCGGGGAAGAGATTTCTCGGCAGCTGGAGGTTTCCCGTACTGCTATTTGGAAGCATATTCAAACTCTGAAGAATGAGGGCTATGCTATAGAATCTGTGCCTAAAAAAGGCTATATTTTGAAGGAAGCGCCTAATCGTCTTTTTCCGCAGGAGATTCTCTCCCGTTTGCAGACGAAGTGGTTGGCTCATAGCATTTGCTATCGCGACAGTGTGGATTCCAGCAATAATTTAGCGAAGCTATTGGCAAATGAAGGCTGTGAAAATGGTCTTTTGGTGGTGGCTGAGGAGCAGGGCGCTGGCAAGGGGCGTCTGTCTCGCGGTTGGATTTCTCCTTATGCCAAGGGCATTTGGTTTAGTGTGGTTTTGAAGCCGCCCTTTTTGCCCCAGGAGGCTTCCAAATGTACTCTGTTGGCCGCAGTGGCTGTGGTGAAGGCTATTAACAAGATTGCCGGGGTGAAGGCTGCTATTAAATGGCCTAATGATATTTTGCTTTTAGGGCGCAAGCTGGTGGGCATTCTCACGGAAATGAATGCCGAATTCGGTCATATCAATTATGTGGTCATTGGCATCGGTATCAATACCAACGCTACACCGGATGATTATCCTGAAGAGGTAAAGCAGTTGGCTGTTTCTGTTTGTGATGCAGCTACCGAGCCCTTCACTAGAGTGCAGCTTTTGTGCGATATCCTAAAAAACATGGAGGATTTGTACGAGACAGCTGTGCAAGAAGGCTTTGCCCCTGTGCTGAAGGAATGGCGTGAGTACTCCTGCACCTTGGGGCAGGAGGTTAAGGTTATCGCTCCCGATATGACCTATTTTGGCAAGGCCGTGGATATTGATGATGAGGGCCTTTTGATTGTGCGCA
>SFRS01000309.1 GCA_004562175.1 bacterium
TGCTAAAGCTTCGTCCACCTTAGCTTCCACCTTGGCAGTATAATCGAGGAGCTGTTTATTTTCGCGCTCCCGCAGTTCTACCATACGCGTGGAAAAATCAGCCTCCCAAAAGCCACCCTCGCTGATTTTACGCAGAGTACGCAATCTGTTTAAGCTCCCCAGCTGAGCCTTGGCCAAAGCCTCTTGAGCCTTGCGCTTTTCCAACAAATCCTTGAGGATTTGTTCACCCTGCTCCAGCTTTTTGTATTCTGGATGACTGCGCTCAGCCCTCTGCCAATCCACAACAGCAAACCTATCCGCCCCTATAGAGGCCCCAGGAGCCTTGCCACAAGCAGCAATGAGCAACACGCCTGCCACCAGCAGGCTCACTATTTACCTGCTTGCAGGGATTTCGCTACCTCATCGGTGATGTCCGTACCACCATAAACCACGGTGCTCTTTTCTACAACTACAGCCAGACCCTTTTTGTCGGCAACCTTTTTAATAGCTGCTTCAATCTTTTTCATAACGGGGTCCATGAGCTCCTTTTGCTTGTTCTGCAAACGCTCCTGGGTTTGAGTGTAGTAACGACGCTTTTCCACATCATTCATGGACTTGGACTTTTCTTCAAATTCCTTTTGGGCATTTTCGATTTCAGTCTTCATGGCTGCATCCACATCCCTGATATCGGGGCATTGTGCCACTAGCATCTGATAATTAACCACGCCCACAGCAGACTCTGTCGGAGCTGCGGAAGCGCTTCTGCCAAAACCGCTTTGGGTCAAGGACAGAGCAAAGCAGCCCAACACAAAAATAGCTGCTACAAAGAGAGAAACCAGTTTAACATTTTTAGGATTACGCAATTGCTGCATCATGATCAAAATCCCTACCTTTTAGACTAAAAATTTGTTAAGCACACATATATAGATTATTATAACAGCCTGAGGCCGTTTATTCAACAAATGTTACAAATTTCCTATAATACGCATATAGAATTCGTCGCCCCCATACACATATTCCGCGCTGAGGAACTCATGAATGCGATAGCGCACACCAAATTCATTGCGATTATCACTAGAAAAATGCTCCGCCCTAAGGCGCCATTTGGGGCTCAAATTATATTCAAAGCGGAAATCGTTGTCACCCACGGGCATACGACGGGTATAGCTCCACACACTCTTGCCCCAATAACGGGAATAGCCTGCACCAAAGCGCCAATCCACGTGGTCTAAAATCACTTCGGCCTCGCCAAAAATTTCATCGCGACCGGAAATGAATTTACCGATATGGGCCTTGCCCGAAAGATTTTCGCTTTCGCGCCCCACATCACCATAGCCCTCGAACCAGACCTTGTATTTGTCAGAGTTAATCATAATGCTGACATCCATATTGGTCGCCGGCTCAAGCTTGACCACCGGCTGCAGGCCGAACTCCCGCACTGCCTGCTCTGCCAAAAGCTTTTGGGTGAGCATTTGCTCCAGCTCCTGGCGATGATGCTTTACATAGGCCAGAGGCAGCCCCCGCAGCTTGTCGCATTCAGCGGCGTACTTGTACTTGAGCTGCATGAGGAGAATATTGGGAATGGCCTCACTGCGCAGCTCGTACTTGATATTGGTCACCAGCTGCCCCACAGGATAGATGACCACCTGCACCAGCGTCCGGTCCCCCTGCTGGAGCACGTCCACCGCTGCCCGAAACTCGGGCAGCGCCTCCTCCAAGCGGCGGCGCACCATGCGGCGCAGCACCCCGCCGGCCCAATCGCCGGCGTCCACGGAGGCGCCGCGCACCCCGCCGGCCCAATCGCCGGCGTCCACGGAGGCGCCGCGAATGGCAGCCTCGAGCTGCTCGCGCAGCTCGGGCACGCTCTGCCGCAAAAGCGCCGCCGTGTCACTCTCTACGCCGGAAAATTGCAGGTCAATGACGGGCTGGCTGATGGTGGCACTCCACGGCCGCGCAAACAAGGTTATCCTTGTTTGGGGCGCGGCCTCGAGGCGCACATCCACCAGCTCATAGCCCGTGAATACACGCTCGCCTATTTCCGTCAAAAGGCGCTTGTAGTCCCCTTGGGCGGCGGCAATGGCACCGTCATCCTTA
>SFRS01000310.1 GCA_004562175.1 bacterium
AACATCATATTTCGTATTGGGGCGAATCACAGCCGCGGGAGCGCTCACAGGGGTGTTAATGGCATTTTCCACAGTCTCCACAATGGAGGTGATGATTTCGATTTCCGCACTGCGGCGGTCGTCCGCGCAAATCAAATGCCAGGGAGCATTCACCTTGTCAGTAGCCTCTAACATTTTTTCATAGCGCTCCAAATATTCATCATATTTATCGCTTTCATCAATGGCGGGGCTCACATCACGCCAAGCCTTGCCCAAGGTTTTGGCATTTTTCGCGATGTTTTCCTTTTGCTGATCCTTGGACAGATGCAGGAAATATTTCAGGATAATATAGTTATCATCGGTGAGCATCTTTTCAAACGTGTTGATGTGGTCATAGGAAATGAATTGGCAGCAGCTAGTGTTGCCCTCCTTACAGGCCACTTCATTGGCAGTTTTCAAATAGTACCAGCTGCGATGGTATACAGCAATATTGCCCAAGGCTGGCAAGTGCTGCCAAAAGAAGGTGAAGAAGGGCTGCTTATGCTCCTCCTCACTCATGCGCACCGTAGAATAAACATCGAAGCCACGGGCGTCCATTTGCTGCATCATGGTGTTGATAATCGCGCTACGACGGGCACCGCGCCAGCCCTCAAAGACAATAATAATGGGCTTTTTAGCCTCGCGAGCCATGCGCTGTACCTGGCCAAGGCGCTCTCCCAAAACATCCATGATGTCATTGTAATCACCCTTGGACAACTTTCTCTTCATATCCAGCTTTTCCAGCATACTAAATCCATCTCCTTACATCTGCGCCAGCTCCTTCTTCTTGCCAAAAAGGAGCTAGTGTAAAGCATTGTATCTCCCAGTAAAACTAACTAAAACTTTATATTTCCTCAGTGCCATAGGGCTTTAGACTGCGGGGTTTATCCAAAACCTGGGCCATGATAAAGCCATTGACGAGAGCGGTGTGCTTCAGCTTCACCTTGGACTTGATCTGCTCCTGCTGCTGGGCATAACGAGCGCTGAAGGACGCTGCCTCTTTGTTAAATAGCTCCTCGTTATAGCTATAATCACCTCGCGGATCACGATAAAGCTTGCTCTTGTCATGCTGCAAGGCTTCGTTGTCACGGTGGACCCGCCCCTTGCCTTCGTGGTGGGACTCGCCATCATAATGCACGCGTTGCTTGTCCTGACGCACCCGTTGCTGCTCCTTATCCACGTAGACACGCTCCTGCTTTTGCTGCTGCGCTTTATCCACATAAACCCTTTGGCGCTCCTTGGCCGTTTCCTGCTGAGCCTGCTCCTGCTGCCGCTTCTTTAGTCGCCGTTCAAATTCCGACGCCAAATCCGGCTCATGCTTTGCCTCAGGCTGGGGTGTAGCCTCGTAATCAGGTTGGGGCGCTTCCTCGTAATCAGGTGGCAGCTCCCCGTCCTCACCATTTTGTGGTCTGCGCTTCTTCTTGCCAAAAAGCACATCCAAAATGCCCCTGAGCAGCATAAAGAGGATCACCATGGGCACTAGATTATCTAGTAAATCAAACATCTTGCTACCTCTTATTTACCGGCCTTACCTCCGCAATCGTGCGACGCATTTGGGTATCGGCTTGAATATTATTCAAGCGATAGTAATCCATAACCCCCAAGCGACCGCTTTCCAAAGCAGCTGCCATAGCGGCAGGAACCTTGGCCTGTGCTTCCACAACCTTGGCCTGCATTTCTTGGGTATAAGCCTTCATTTCCTGCTCCTTGGCCACGGCCATAGCACGGCGTTCCTCGGCACGAGCCTGGGCAATACGCTTGTCAGCCTCGGCTTGGTCTGTCATCAGCGCTGCACCAATGTTACGTCCCACATCCACGTCCGCAATGTCAATGGACAAGATTTCAAAGGCAGTGCCTGCATCCAGGCCCTTGTCCAAGACGGTTTTAGAAATAAAATCGGGGTTTTCCAGCACCTTGCTGTGGTCGTCGCTGGAGCCAACGTTGGTTACGATACCCTCGCCTACACGGGCAATAATGGTGGCTTCACCGGCACCGCCTACCAGTCGGTCGATGTTGGCACGCACGGTCACACGCGCCTTAACCTTCAATTCGATGCCATCCTTAGCCACAGCGCTGACCACGGGAGTTTCGATAACCTCAGGGTTAACACTCATTTGCACGGCCTCCAGCACGTTACGACCTGCCAAATCGATGGCACAGCCGCGCTCGAAGCTCAAATCGATTTGGGCTCTGTGAGCAGCGATCAAGGCATCAATTACTCTGTCAACATTACCACCGGCCAGATAATGTGCCTCCAGCTGGTTCACGTTCACGTCCAAGCCT
>SFRS01000311.1 GCA_004562175.1 bacterium
TGAAGAACCGATTTGGCTCTTATTATTAAAAGAAATTAATTTGACTTGGTCTCGCGCTTTGAAAGCGCTCGACCCGCACATTCGCTTTTTAATAGGTTATTGTTCAGTTTTCAAGGTTCATGTTTGTTATCCTGTTCGTTTCTGTGTCTTTGTTTTTGTTTCTGTATCTCAGCGACTTGTATATAATACCACTCCGCATCAGGAATGTCAACACTTTTTTTGCAAGTTTTTGCTACTTTTTTTACACTTTTTGGGGACACACTTGGTCGCGTTGCAATAAAAACCCTCATAAAATCTGCATTGACTGACCAGTCAATTTTTTTGCGGAAAAACATAATTCCGCCATATTTTACCTTTATAATGTGCTTAACCAAGGAAATACACTTCCATTTTCATCCTTTTTACGAGAAAGAGCATGTACAAAAGAAAGAAGGGATTATAATGTTGAAGAACTCGAAAAGGATACTTGCCATTGCTCTTGCAGCTATGTTTTTCTCTACTCCGTTGATTAGCACCGCCTCTGCCGCAGCTGCTCCTGACTTTGCGACTCCCATGCAGCTCGAGCTGCGCAGCAACCATCACGGTGGCCCTAGCCATGGCAAAGCTCCTTCCCACAGTGTACACCGTGACAATGGACACAGAGGGCCGGCCGTCTCATAGCGTTAAGCATTCCCCAAGACCTCAGCCCATGCGCCATGACCATGGCAAGCACAAGGGCCACCGCCAACCGCCTCCGCCACCTCCGAGACACGATAAGCATCATCACCACAGCAGTGGCAATGACAAGCTCATTGGCGGATTGATTGTTGGTGCTGTTATCGGTGCTGTTATTGCTAATAACACCTGATCTATGCTCAATTACTCTTTCCCCACACCTCCTTGAAACAACCTTGATAGCTCTGTCTATCAGGGTTGTTTTTATAAGTACAATAGAAAAAGACCTCTCCACTTGCAGCAGAGAGGTCCAAAATTTTCTTTACTTATTATTGCTCATGGAGCTCCATATCACGGCTAGCGATAATGTTGACGCCCAAGCCCAGAATGTTTTCTACGATAACATCACCGGTCTTCACGGGAGCCTGTACCTTTACGCCACGCAGATAGCAAGCGCAATCAAGAATGCGCTCTTTAGGCAGCACGTCTGCAGAAACTACCGGCAGCAGGGGCAGAGCGCCACCTTCAATAGCTACAGTAGTAGTCAGCATACGCTTCGGTGCAGTTACTTCGTTTTTAGCGTAGATGGGACCACGGGGGCAGGTATTACCGGTTACATTGGTAACATTGCCATCCTCAATGGTAACAGTCAATTCGCAGCCCATGGGGCACATAATGCAGTTCATAACGCGAGTTTCAACAGCCATTTTATACCCTCCTTACAGTACCAGACCAACAGAAATTTCTTCGCCAATCAGATTGAACTTAGCGGCGGGGATTTCCACAGCAATCATTTCGCTGGGCTTAGCCACCGGCAAAGGTCTGGAGAGCAGCACGTTTTCACCGCTCTTAACCACCAGCTTAACCTTGCGATCTTTTCGTCAGCAGGGATTTCGGCAGGCAGGGTAACCTGCTGGGGAACGCAGGTACGCACGCCATCAATAGCGCTTACCTTAACAGTGCGATTATCGCTGGACAGCTTGCCCTGAGCCTTCAGAGCAGCATATTTACCGGCAATTTCAGCTTCCTCGGAAACAAAGTCAACCAAATCGTGTACATGCACTACGTTACCAGCGGCAAAGAAGCCATCCAAGCTGGTTTCACGATGTTGGTCCACAACGGGGCCATTGGTCAGCGGGTTCATAGCCAAATCCAAGCCACGGCTCAGCTCGTTTTCCGGAATCAGGCCAACGGACAGCAGCACGGTATCGCACTCGATATCAAATTCGGTACCCGGAATCGGAGTCATGCGCTCGTCAACCTTAGCAACGGTAATACCGGTAACACGTTTTTCACCATGGATTGCTACGATGGTGTGGGACAGGTACAGAGGAATATCGTAGTCATTCAAGCATTGTACGATATTACGGGTCAAACCATTGGAGAAGGGGCAAATTTCCAGGCATGCCTGTACCTTGCAGCCCTCCAAGCTCATACGACGAGCCATAATCAGGCCGATATCGCCACTACCCAGAATAACGATTTTATGACCGGGCAGATAACCTTCCATGTTTACCATGCGCTGTGCAGCACCGGCAGTGAAAACGCCTGCAGGACGCTCACCTGGGATGCGGATAGCACCGCGAGTACGCTCACGGCAGCCCATGGTCAGGATAACGGTTTTACCCTCTAACTTCATCAAGCCCTTTTCAGGATTTACGGCAATAACAGTCTTATTGCTTTGTACATCGAGCACCATGGTATCAACCAAGGTTTCGATTTCCGGTTTATCCTTTACCAGCTCAATGCATTTATGAGCATAGCCAGGACCGGTCAGCTCCTCTTTGAAGTGGTGCAGACCAAAGCCATTATGAATGCATTGTTGCAGAATACCGCCTAATTCGCGGTCACGCTCAATAACAATAATCTTTTTAGCGCCATTTTCCCATGCGCTATAAGCAGCAGAAAGA
>SFRS01000015.1 GCA_004562175.1 bacterium
TCCTCTTTATCCACAATGGACCAGTCAATGCACTGCCCCAGCTCCTTTTTCAGCATATCATCCAGCCAAATGCGCATGCTGCGGCCATTACCCTCGCGAAAAGGATGAGCAATATTCATCTCCACATACTTTTCCACGATCTCGTCGAAGCTGCCCTGGGGCATGGCGTCCAAATGCAGCAGAGCCTCCCGCAGATACATCAAGGGAGCAAAGCGAAAGTTACCCTTAGCAATATTCACATCACGAATCTCTCCCGCAAAGCTATAGATATCGTGAAAAAGATACTCATGAATGAAAGCCAGTGTCGAAAATTTCCCAGCCGGTAGATTCGCCAAAGCATCACTCTCAAATAGTTTTATAGCTTGCATTTTGCTGAGTCGCTCTTCTTCCTTGGCCAGCTCCGCAGAATTAGTAATGCCCAATTTATTTTCGATGGTCATAAGAGTCTCACATCCGCTTCTTTAAAACATCTTAACGAGTATTTCTTTATTATACCTAATACAAAAAATCCCCACCCGATTGGATGGAGATGATTGTTTTTTTATTGGTGCCGCGGACCGGAATCGAACCGGTACGGGTATCACTACCCGAGGGATTTTAAGTCCCTTGCGTCTGCCAGTTCCGCCACCGCGGCAGACAATCTAAAAAAGGAAATAAAAATGGAGGCGACACCCAGAATCGAACTGGGGATAAAGGTTTTGCAGACCTCTGCCTTACCGCTTGGCTATGTCGCCTTGAAAGTGGAGCGGAAAACGAGATTCGAACTCGCGACCCCCTCCTTGGCAAGGAGGTGCTCTACCACTGAGCTATTTCCGCAGATATGGTGCCTCAGCACAGAATCGAACTGTGGACACAAGGATTTTCAGTCCTTTGCTCTACCAACTGAGCTACCGAGGCAAGATTGGCGACCCGGATGGGACTCGAACCCACGACCTCCGCCGTGACAGGGCGGCATTCTAACCAACTGAACCACCGGGCCAATCAACATTGATATTATAACCTAAATCATTGCCTATGTCAACACTAAATTTTACTTTTTTCCAAATCCTCCATGGTCGTTTGCAAATGCCTTTCCAAAAGCTCGCTGAGCGCAGCCAGCTTGTGCCCATCCTTCACCTGCTTAGGCACATCAAAAACATTGGTCGTCAGGGGGAAATGCTCATGCTTTTTCTCTGCAAAAAGCTCGTTGCGGAAAACATTATAGGCAAAATAAATTTGGTTACCACGCTTGAAATCAGTGTAATCCAAAAAGATATAGGAGCCGTTCAAATAGGCCAACGGATTATCCGGGGTGATATAAAGCTCGAAATCCCCCACCCGCTTGGGCAAGCTCCGCCAATAATCCCATTTTTCGAAGCCCAAATCCCGCGCCTCCCAGTCCATGCTGTGGGGCTGGCTTCTGTCGATATCGCCAATGAGCCGAGGCAGATTGTCTAAAAGCTGGGCTGCAAATTTGTCCCTGTCTCGACAAAACAAGCGCTCATCGCGAAAAACATGCAGGCCCACCGTCTTCACAGGCACATAATCAAAGGTTTCCGATGTATAAGTCAAATCCAAGCGACAATGGCTGGGAGCGTATTCATAAGAGGCAATATTCAAAATCTGTCCCTTGATGCCTGTGCCGGGCAGCAGATCAAAATTACCCATCTTGGGAGGTAGCTTGGTGAGCAAATCCCAATTCTGAAGGCTCGCTTCAATTTCTGTAATACTCATTTGACCCACAAGCTTCACCTCTCTTTATAGTAATAACTAAGAACTCAGAGCAAAGCACCAATTTTAGGGAAGATGCGCAGAGCATTGGCATAAAACACCTTTTCATGGTGCTGCTCCGGAATAACATAACTAATCATGCGAATATATAAAGGAATATTTACTAAGGGCCAATCGCTGCCGTACATAATACGGCTGTAGTCTCCCATATAATTGAGCCAAGTGCGCAGCTGGCGCCAAAAGCCCGCCTGCCGCTCGAACAGCTGCAGGGGCTTGGGCTTGCCCTCCAATAAGCCGGACACGTCGATGGCCACATTGGCATTTTTCGCCGCCACCTCCGCTGCATCCACTAGCCACGGACAGCCACAGTGGGCAATGACGAATGTCACATCACGAAAATTCACCGCCGCCTCATCCACCGTCAGCGGATGGGAATATTTCAAGAGTCCGTCCGGACGAGCTGTGTCCCCGGTGTGGATGACCACAGGAACGTGATAAGCCCGGGCCAACTCGAACAGGGGCCAATGCCGCCTGTCGTTGACATATACCGACTCGTATCCCGGATACAGCTTGATACCAAGGCAATGCTCATGGGTAATATAATGCTCAAACTCCTGGGCTGTGGCTTCGGCGTTGGCCTCGGTGATGAGCTCGCTCTGCACGCCCATGCAATAGCCCATGTTGGCCGGCTGATTGTAATTTTCTTCATCAAATGGTGCCGCCAGGTCAATCAAGCGGGGTGGCACGCCTCCATAGCGAGAGCTGGTGTACATGGTGTTGCCCATGGCCACGGAAAAAACGATATTATTTTCTCGGCAAATCTGCTCCCAGCAGGCCGCTGTGTTTTCGTAGCCTGCGTTGGCGGCAACCTGCACAAACCCCTCTTTATTATAATAATGCATATGCGCATCGATAATTTTCATGTATTGCGCCTTCTTAAAAAAACTTGATGCTTAGGCCTGCTCCTTATCCTTGGGCAGAATCAAATTCAGGAGCATGGCCACGATAAATACTACTGCAACGCAGTTTTCAGCAAAGACATTCTTCACCAGGTCCGGCGCAATTTTGAAAATAGCCGGAGCTTGGGTAAAGCCGATGCCGATGGACAGCGCCAGGGAAGCAATGGTGATGTTGCGGTGGGAATTGCCACAGCCGGCGATCATCTGCACGCCGCTGACCACGATGGAGCCAAACATCATCAGGGTGCAGCCGCCCAAAACGGACTCCGGCAGAGAAGCCAAGAGCACGCCCAAAGCCGGGAAGAGGCCTGCCAAAATCATGATCACCGCGCCACTGGCAATAGCAATGCGGTTGACTACCTTGGTCATGGCGATGAGGCCCACGTTTTGGCTGAAGGAGGTAATAGGCATGCAGCCGAAAACAGAGGACAGGCTGCTGATGACGCCGTCACAGGTGATGGAGCCGGCTACCTCCTTCTCTGTAACCTCGCGACCCAGGCCCATGGCCGTCATGGCGGAGGTGTCACCGATGGTTTCCGTAGCAGAAACTAAGAAAATCAAAAAGAATGCAAAAATGGCGTCCGCATGGAACTCCATGGTAAAGGGCATGAGCTTGGGAATGGCCACCACATCCACAGCAGCCAGACGACTCAAATCCACCATGCCCATGAAAGCAGCCACAATATAGCCCACGATGAGGCCAAAGAGCACGGACAGCTGCTTATAGAAGGATTTGGCATAAATATTGAAGCCAATGCAGCTGAAGAGAGTGATGGTACCCACGATGATGTACTTGGCATCACCGAAATTGGGGTTGCCAAAGCCGCCGCCAAAGGAATTGGCGCCCACGGCCAAGAGGCTGAAGCCGATGGAGGTTACTACGGTAGCAGACACGATGGGCGGAATCAGACGACGCCAATAGCGAGCGCCAAGGCCTAAAATGCCCTCCAAAATGCCGCCCACCAGCACTGCGCCCATGATGCCGCCATAGCCATACTTGCTGCCGATGACGCAGGCGATGGACACAAAGGTGAAGCTGATGCCCATGACGATGGGCAGACCGCTGCCAATGCGCCACAGGGGGAAGAGCTGGATCAGGGTACCGATACCGGCGATGAGCATGGCGGACTGCACCAGAGCACCGCTTTGCTCCACGGGCATTTTGATTACACCTGCCACGATCAAAATAGGAGCAATATTGGCCACGAACATAGCCAAAATATGCTGCAGGCCAAAGGGTATGGCCTTGCCCACGGAAATCTTGCCATCTAATTCATAAATCGCATCTACAGCCTTCTTATTTTCCATCATTATTCTCCCTTAAACATACACTAACACGTAATTCTTAATTTTTAACTATCATGGCGGAACTGGATGGTGCCGCTAGTGGCGTCCATCTTGTCGATGATGGCCAAGGAATGCAGGTTGACGCCCATGGCACGCAGCTTGTCACCGCCGCCCTGGAAGCCCTTTTCAATGGCCACGCCGATGCCCTCCACGGTGCCACCGGACTGGCGCACGATGTCCATCAGTCCCTCCAAGGCACAGCCATTGGCCAAAAAGTCGTCAATAATCAGCACATGGTCGTTCTTGCTGAGATACTTTTTGGAAACAACCACGTCGTTGGTCTTGCTATGGGTATAAGAATAGATTTGGGTAAAGTAAACATCCTTGTCCATGTTGCTGCCGCTGGATTTTTTGGCAAAAACCACGGGCACCTGAAAAAACATGGCGGCCACGCTGGCAATACCGATGCCGGAAGCTTCAATGGTCAAGATTTTGTTAATGGGACGGTCAGCAAATTGGCGCTTGAACTCCTTGCCCAGCTCCGCAATAAAGGGCACGTCGATTTGGTGGTTCAAAAAGCTGTCCACCTTGAGCACATTGCCGCTTTTGATCACGCCGTCCTTGAGAATTTTTTCCTCCAATAATTCCATGCAAACCCCTCCGTTTTGTAAAAATTTGCCTTACAAATTATACGCTTAATTTTATCACATTCCCTTATGCTGGTAAAGCTAAATCGGGTATTTTCGTTAATTAACCTTCCTAGAGTTTTGGCAATGATGCGCAAGCTTACCTACTGTTGCTTAATAGTGCTCATTTCATAAAGCTGCCCATACCAACCCCCTACATAGCTAGAGCAGCGAATGCCCTCTGGCAGAAAATCTATGCGGATGCAGCCCTGCTCATCAGTGCGCAGGATGGCACTGCCTACTTGGGAAAGGCGCGCTAGCGTTTCTCTGTGAGGATGGCCATAACGGTTGGCATAGCCGCAGGAAATGACGGTCAGGCGCGGTTGGAGCCGCTCCAAAAGCTCCGCGCTGTTACTGTTTTTGGAGCCATGGTGCCCCGCTTTGAAAACGTCAAAATGCCCCAGCTCCAGCCCTTGCTCCTCTTCCCCACCCAAGTCCCCGGTAAGGAGCACATTGCCAGAGGGACTATAGATAGCAGCCACGGTGCTGGCGGCGTTGCCGGTGGGGATGTAGTCGGATCTAGGAGTAGCGTCTGCGACGTAGGTTGTTTCAATAGCCGTAGTATATTGTATGACCTGCGGCCACGTCGCGGGTACGAATAGATGCAGGCTGGCACCATCGCCTAGGTCCCAAAAAGCGTCCTGCTGGGCTAGCGTGAGCTTCGTGCCCCGGCTTGCGGCGGTTTTGGTAATCACTTCATATAAAGGAAGACTGCTAGCGTCCAAGGCCTCTTGGGGCAGGATTATTTCCCGCACCTGCAGCTGCTGCATGAGGCCCACGGCGCCGCCCACGTGGTCAAAATCATAGTGGCTCAAGATTAAAACATCCACCCCTCGCTTGCCCAAGCTGCGCAGGAAGGAAGCCACCACCTGCTTGCCCGTGTCCAAATTGGGCAACCCGCCCGTATCGTAGACGATGACCTGATGCTTGGGCGTCACCACCACCACGCAATCCCCCTGCCCCACATCCAGAAAATAGACGACGAGAGGCTGGGGCCCGTAGTGCTGCCAAAGCAAGAGAAATAGCAGCAAAGCGCTAGTGAGGCCCATAAACAGCTTGCGTTCCTTGTTGCGCAAAAACTGCACCGGGGGCAGGTCCGCCCAAACTACTAGGAGGGCGTAATAAACGAGGGCACACCAAACGGGCAAGCTGCCAAGGACAAGCTGACTCATGGGCACATTGCTCAAAAGTTTTCCTTGGTACAAAACCTGCTCCACGAAAAACACAGCTATTGAGGTTAGTCCCTGCCCTGCGCTATGCAAAAATGCCAAAGGTAGACTTAAAAATATACTACCCAAGATGGCCACCAGAATGGCAAACTCCAAGACCGGCACCAAGACAAGATTGCTAACGAGGGAAATAAGCGAAACTTGATGGAAATTGGCCACCAAAATCGGCAGGGTGGCTAGCTGTGCGGCCAAGGTAATAGACAAGCTTTCAGGCACCAAGGGCGGCAAAAAGTCTTCGAGGCGGCGGGGCAGACAAGCGGCTACCAACCTTGTGCAGGGGGAGGACAGCCAGATGAGGCCCGCCGCGGCGCCGAAGGACAGCTGAAAGCCGATGTCCAAAAGCCACAGAGGCTGCATGAGCAGTAAAAACAGCGCCACGAGGCAGAGCAAAAGCCCACGCTCGGCCCGAGGATTTTTGTCATCACTGGGCGCCAAGAGTACTACCGAACTCATGAGTAAAGCGCGCAGCACGGGAGGTCGCAGGCCGCACAGCACTGCGTAAAGGCTGAGGATGATGAGCAAGCAGGGCTTACGGAGCATCTGTGGGAGGGGCTGCAAGAGCAGCATGAGCAAGCCGGCCAGCAGCACCACGTGAGTGCCGGAGACAGAGAGCAGATGGCTGAGGCCGTTGGCCGTGAATATTTCCCGCATGTCTTCGTCCAAAGCGCTGCCCCCACCCAAAACCATGCCGCCCAGCAAGCTGCCCACCCGGGAACCCAGTGCCAGGCCCAACCTTTGGCGCAGCTCCACATTCCACAAATTCAAGCGCACCTGCCAGTACTGCCAGCTCAGCATGCTGTCTGCATCTTGTTGCGTCTGCACCAGCTTGGCCTTGGCCAAGCGTCCGCCAAGCTTATTAATGCGATTGTAAAGCGTGCTATCAAAACTACCAGGATTACGCAGACCCACCAATGGCTCCAATCTACCTGTTACTATGATACTGCCTGCGGTCGGCACAGCAGCTGCCTTTGCTGAGCTTGGCAAGGCCAAGCGAATGCGCCCTGAATAGGGCACAAAAAATGCGCCACGCACAGGCTGCTCGCTTTCACTTAGTTGCTCATCCTCATTTATCTGCGCGCCTCTACTGAACTGAGCCTGCTTGCCGACAGGTTTACTTAACTGCAGTCCTTCGCACTGCAGGATAAAGCTGGTGTAGCCCTCGCCCTGCCTGATGCTCAAGGGCTCCACCCTCCCTACTACCAGCACCTGCCTTCCAAAATAGGGCTGCAGCTGCTGGGCGGCGCTGGGGCCAACCTGTAAGCCGGACAGCAGCCCTAAAAATCCACAAAACAACACCCAAGCTATCCTTCTTGCCCACTCCTTTTTAGCAAGCAAGGCTGCTGCGAGAGTCACCAAGGCAAGGCAGACTACCAATGGTAGCGCCACCTTAGCAAACAACGTCGTCTCCAAAGCCACATACAGCATCACAGCAAAGCAAGCTGTGCCCACATAAATCACCTGCATCTCTTCCTCCCCTTGCAAAAACATTCTCTTTAAATCCATTTCACTAATTATTTACAAATTAGACACAAAAAGTTCTCGATTTTGCCCATCGCACCACAAAAAACAAACAATTTCCTCAGCTCAAACCTCACTCCTCCCCTCTTAAGAACGCGTGTATTTGCTTGCATAGCTTCCGCCTTTTCTTCAAAGCAAATCTCACTCCACCTTCACATGCGGGCGCAGCTTGGCCAGCTTCGCTTGGCCAATCCCTCGCACCTGCAGTAAATCCTCCACCCTTTGGAAGCGCCGCACTCGACGCAGAGCGATGATGCGATTGGCCATGGCTTCGCCAATGCCCGGCAAGGCTATCAGCTCTGCTTGGGTGGCGGTGTTCAAATTTACCTTGCCCCCGCCGCTACCCAAGCTCTCCTCCCCAGCTAGCGCAGAAGCTTCACTGCCGGTAGCTTGGTGCTTCGCGTTGCTCGCGCTTTGCCTTTTACTTGAGTTCAGCTGTTTACTGCTATTTTTATTGGATGGCACATATACATGGCTACCATCCTTGAGCTTTTTGGCTAGATTCACCCTCTCGCCCTTGGCGTCCTCCCGCAGGCCCCCTGCTGCCTCCAAGGCATCCTTGGCTCTAGCGCCGGCAGGCAGCTCATATAGTCCCGGCTCCCGCACGGCACCACTGACATATACCTGCATGGTTTTTTCCTGACGCAGCTTGGCATTATTGCCAACGTTTTGCCGCGTGAGCAAAGGCTTGGGCATAGCCTGCTGCCCCACATTGCCCTCTGGTAGCCAGCTGGTAGCCACGCAGCCCAAGAGTAACACTCCCAAAAAGGCCAGCTTTTTCTGCTTGTTATCCATGCTTTTACCTCCTTGTTATCCGAAAAACAAAAAGAGCCTCCGAAAACAACATCAGTCATTTTCAGAGACTCTTACTTAACTTAGCACAGCCGTCCAGCGGCCTGCCTAATACTTAAAAGTACTCTCCATTAAATTGTCATGGAAATTGCTTAATTTTATTTAAGCATAAGCTTATTTTGCTACAATGTTTACCAGACGACCCGGTACACAGATAACCTTGCGCACGGTAGCACCACCGATATGAGCCTGTACATTGGCATCAGCCAAAGCAATCTTTTCCAGCTCTTCCTTGGTAGCAGCAGCGGGAACGGTCAGACGACCGCGCACCTTGCCATTTACCTGCAGCACGATTTCCACATTGTCCACTTTCATAGCTTCTTCGCTATATTCAGGCCAAGCTTGGTCGTGGACGCTGGTGTTTTCGTCGATGGCACCGCGCCACAGCTCCTCGGTGATATGAGGCACGAAGGGAGCCAACATCTTGATGAGACTGGTAATAGCTTCGTAAACAAGGCCTGCATTAGGCTCTTGTTTTGCTTCTTTATAAGCATACAGAGCGTTTACCAGCTCCATCATGGTGGAGATTGCAGTGTTAAAGTTGAAGCGAGTTTCAATATCGCTGGTAACCTTCTTGATGCTGCTGTGGAGAATGCGGCGCAGCTCCTTGTCAGCCTCGGTGAGAGCTGCTGCGTCATAGCTGGTAACCTTTTGCTCCAGCTGGGGCATGTAGTTGGCCACAATACGCCAAATACGGTTCAGGAAGCGGAAGGAGCCTTCTACGCCCTGGTCGCTCCACTCCAGCTCCCTTTCAGGGGGAGCAGCAAAGAGGATGAAGAGGCGTGCGGTGTCAGCGCCGTATTTTTCCAGAATTTCTTCCGGAGAAACAACGTTGCCCAAGGATTTGGACATCTTAGCACCGTCCTTGATAACCATGCCTTGAGTCAGCAAATTGCTAAAGGGCTCATCATAATCAACGAGACCTGCATCACGCAGCACCTTCAGGAAGAAGCGGGAATAGAGCAGATGCAAAATCGCATGCTCAATGCCGCCGATATATTGGTCAACAGGACCCCAATACATGTTGGCATCCTTGTCGAAAGCTTTTTCAGCATTCTTCGGGTCGGTATAACGCAGATAATACCAGGAGGAGCACAGGAAGGTGTCCATGGTATCGGTTTCGCGGGTTGCATCAGCGCCGCATTTCGGGCACTTGCAGTGTAAGAAGCTTTCGCTGGTAGCCAAGGGGGACTTGGCACCGGCGGTGAAGCTTACATCCTCCGGCAGGCGCACCGGCAGCTCTTCTTCAGGCACCAGTACCTCGCCGCAGTGCGGGCAATAAATGATGGGAATGGGGGCGCCCCAATAACGCTGACGGCTAATCAGCCAGTCGCGCAGACGGTAGTTCACGCGGCGTTTGCCGAAGCCCTCAGCCTCAGCCTTGTCCATGATGGCAGCCATAGCAGCGTGCATTTCCATGCCGGTGAATTCGCCGGAGTTAACCAGCATGCCTTCCTTTTCTTCGTAGGCACAGGTCATTTCTTCCAGCTTCAGCTCTTTGCCAATGGGGCAAATGGTGACGATCTTGTCGATGCCATATTTATCAGCAAACATCCAGTCGCGTTGGTCGCCGGTGGGCACACCCATTACTGCGCCGGTACCATAATCGTACAGCACATAGTTGGTTACCCAAATTTCTACCTTGCGACCGGTATAGGGGTTTACGCAGTCCACGCCGGTATAAATGCCCTCTTTTTCGCTTTCGCTGGAGGTACGCTCGATGTCGCTTTGGTTGCGCACGCGCTCACAGAAGGCCTTGATTTCCTCGGCCTTAGGATTGTTTTCGCAAATCTTTTCAATCAGGGGATGCTCGGCAGCCAAGGCCATAAAGGTTACACCATAAGCAGTATCCGGACGGGTGGTGTAAACAGCAACCTTATCGTTCAAGGCGGGGATTTCGAAGGTAAACTCCAAGCCCTCGCTGCGGCCAATCCAGTTGCGTTGCATGGTCTTTACGCGCTCCGGCCAGCCTTCCAGCAGGTCCAGGTCCTTCAACAGCTCATCAGCATAATCAGTGATTTTGAAGAACCATTGGCTCAAATCCTTCTTGACTACATCGTGATCACAGCGCCAGCATTTGCCGTCAATAACCTGCTCGTTAGCCAAAACAGTGTTACAGGTGTCGCACCAGTTTACAGCGGATTTTTTCTTCACAGCCAGGCCACGCTTGTAGAACAGCTCAAAGAACCATTGGGT
>SFRS01000312.1 GCA_004562175.1 bacterium
AATAGGGGAGAACAGCAGCTGTTAGATTATCTGGATTACTATCATCTAGATAAAGGATACATGCTCAGCTTTAACTTTAATAAGCATAAAACTCCTGGTGTGTATGATGTAAAGCTAGGGGATAAGCTTTTGGTGGAAGCTGTTGTATAAAGGGATGGTGCGTTGTGTTTGAGATAAAAGCACATTATTAATTCTCCTATATTTCATCACTTTTTAGTTGTGCTCCCGGAAGAATGGTGGTAATATATATAAAACAAGTTTGCAAGTTTATACATTAGGCGGAAGAGCATGCTAGGGCTAAAGAGTATGCCATAGCAGGTGCTGCCGCCACTATTTTGCTATAAGGGAGTCTTGAAAATGATTACATTTCGTCCTGCCAAATTCAGCGACGTGGAAAGCATCCATAAGCTGTTGAATGATTATGCCAAGGAAGGGCTCATGCTGCCCCGCGCCCGCAACGCTATCTACGAAAATCTGCGGGATTATATCATCGCCGTGGAGGGCAACCATCTTTTGGGCTGCGGTGCGTTGCATTTCGTATGGGACAGGCTGGCGGAAATTCGCAGTCTGGCCGTGAGTCCTGAGCATAAATGCACCGGCATCGGTCGCCAGCTGGTGCAACACTTGGAGAAGGAAGGCATTGAGCGCGGTGTGACCATGTTCTTTACCCTGACCTACCAGCCGGGCTTCTTTGCCAAGTGCGACTATATTGAAACTGCCAAGGACAAGCTGCCCCAAAAGGTCTGGAAGGAATGCGTTTATTGTCCGCAATATCCCTACTGCAACGAAATTGCCTTCGTCAAGACCACGGTGGACTACGAGCCCAGCCATGTGAAATTTTAAGAATGCATAAAAATAAGCTCTCTACTGCATAAACAGTAGAGAGCTGTTTTCATTTCTCATTGGCGTGCTGCCACAGGTACCAGACCACGAGAGAGCGCCAAGGGCGCCAAGGCTCCGTTACCTTGTTGATCACGCCGCGCTTGGGCAGCTCATATAAATTGAGCAGCTGCTGTAGCTCCTTCTTGAAAATATAATCCGCAGAGGGCACCACATCGGGACGACACAGTCCCAACAGCAAAAACATCTCAATGGTCCATTGACCAAGGCCGCGCACCGTGAGCAAGAGCTTAGTGATTTGACTGTCGCTCATCTCCGCAAATTTGCTCATATCAATTTTGCCATCCGCCACTGCTTGGGCAAAGCCGTACAGATAATCAATCTTTTGCTGCTTTAAGCCGATGGCAAGATAATCCTCAACAGTAAGCTTCAAAATGGCCTCAGGGGTAATGGGCCTGCCGGTGAGGTCCATGAGCTTTTGCAGTAGCTCCTGACTCACCTCCGGGGGCAGCTGCTGGGAAATAATACCCGTGAGCAGGATGCCGAAATACTCGGCTTGGGGCTTGGCCTTGAGGGGGCAGGGGGCATATTTTTCGCTCGGGCGCATTTTCGCGCAGATATTTGTCACCAAGGGACCAATCTGGGGTTTGGCACATAAGCATCCTCCTTTTCCATACTACTAGTTTAAGCTATCCCTAATTTTACCACAAATTCACACAAAGTGCGAGCCGCAAAAACACAATATAATTGCACTTTTCAGCGCTACGAGTTATAATTATTCTGATATACAATTTTCATTTTTCGACATGAAGAAATCATAAAAAGGAGACGATACAATGTCCGAGGTTAGAGTAAGATTTGCACCCAGTCCCACTGGGTATTTACATATTGGTGGTGCTAGAACCGCCCTGTTCAACTGGCTGTTTGCCCGCAAAATGGGTGGCAAGCTGATTTTGCGCATCGAGGATACTGATGTGGAGCGCCTGAAGGAGGACTCCGTGAGCCAAATCATCACCAGCCTGAACTGGCTTGGTATCAACTGGGACGAGGGCCCGGAAAAGGGCGGGGATTTTGGTCCTTATTACCAATCCGAGCGTCTGGATATTTATAGAAAATACTGCGAGCAGCTGGTGGAAGAGGGCAAGGCTTACTACTGCTTCTGCACTTTGGAGGAGCTGGCCAAGGAGCGCGAAAAGCAAGCTGCAGCCAAGCTGTCCCCCCGTTATGTGGG
>SFRS01000313.1 GCA_004562175.1 bacterium
CAAGATTTATCCTGAGTTTGGCATGATTAATTTTGAAAGGGAAAAGCTTTTTGCGGTGTATCGTGAGGATTTGACGGTGCCTTGGGCGGACAAGGAATATCTGGAAATTAAGGATTTGGCGGAACTACCGCTGTGCAGCTATTCCACTCAGTTCTCTTTGCTCAGGCGCTTTTACGAAAAGCAGGGCATTAGACTGCAAACCCATTTTATGACGAATACACTCCACACCACCCTTACTGTAGTGAAAAACAGCAATAATATCGGTATCGTCGCTGCCACACCCAACGAAAAGCTGGCCGATGGCCTAGAAAAAAAGGCTATCAAGGACTCCCAGCTGGAGTTTAACAAAATCTTTTATTGGAACAAGGACAGAACCATGAGCCTTGCTGCTGAAACCTTTCTAGCATATTTCCGCAAGGAAGCACAAAAAGAGGGGGCGGAGCTGTAGGCTTTACAAAGCTTTCACCAAAGTATCCAACAAATTATCTAATAAACCATCAAATCAGTGCCGGACGAAAAAGGCCGCGTGCATGCTGCACGCGGTCCTATTGTTGCTGCTTTTTATATTCTTTACGAGAAATCCAAGTGAAAAATTTCTCTTTTTTCGCTTCTAATCTTTGCGCAGTCATCCTTTTGTTGACTTCCTTGAGCGCCTTTTGCATCTCTTCCCAAGTGGCTTCGCGGAAAACAGTTGCGCGCTTGGGCACCACGCTGATGAAGTGCTCCTGACCAAACTGCTTGACGCTGACCCGCAGTGCTGTGCCTTCAGGTAGACTGCGGATAGCTTTATTGGCGTAGCTGGCCATCAGCGCAGCTGCCTCGGCAATCATGGCCGCATCCCATACTTTTTCACTGCGACCAACGGCATATGGCCCCATATAATCCGCCAGCTCCAGCACGATGTCGCTGTCCTTGTGACAGGCTTCCAGAAGCTCTGCATTTTCGCTAGTCTTATTGATAGCCAAAATATATCCCTCATGGTGGAAGAAGCGGCCTGCCTTGGTCAAAAGGAAATCCTCCCTTTGAGGATGCTCGAATTCGTTAAAAAGCACCCACATGCGAGCACTGCTTTTGCGCTCGGTGAGGATGCAGCCACCGCCGGAGGCAGGAATTTCCGTGAAGCAATAAGCCTTGGCTAGCTCCAGCTGGTCCATGCGCCCACGGCCATAAATGCCCAGCAGCTTGCTGCGGTCCACAAGGCCGCTTTTTTCTACCTCTGTGGGCTCCAGCTTCAGGGCGGATAGCGGGCGCAGCAAAATGCCCTTAGCCTTGGAATCACGATGCACAATATTCATAGCATCAGGCCTTTGGCTCATGGGTCTTTGCCACAAAACTTCACCGGAAATAATGAACTTGGCGTGGATGGTCTCCATAATTTCCCGCGCTTTGGTGGCCATGAGGGTGTGGCAATCGGTGCAATTCCTCCGTAATATCTACGGCGTACACATCAATATTATAAAGCTGCTTCCACTTTTCTATGGCATCAGGTGTGCCAAAGAAGGGCGAGCAAAAATGCAGGCCCAAAACCTTGAGCCCTTGGTCCATAATGACTCGCATGGCCAAAATGCTGTCTAAGCCGCCGCTGAAAAGGGCCACAGCATCATATTTGTCGATTAGTTCCTTCATGTTTTTCATCCTATAATGACTTACAGCCCAAACATGCTCTGCGCTAACTCTCTGCCACTGGCGGTGCGGAAAATTTTTGCCACCGTGCGGGCAATGGCTTCCTTGCTCAAGCCATCCTCGTAAAAGTTGACCAGAAAATCAGCTTCTACCAAGATTTGGTAGTCCAGACCATCAATATTACTATAGGTGTGGTGATGGCCAACTAAATAACAGATACGCGCCACAGTTTCGGAAGCATAGCCAAGCTCGAAGAGCATTCTTTGGGCCACAGCGGGGCCTTCTTCCTCTTGCATCTTGCCTGTGCAGTGCCCCTTGCCGTACTTGGCTTCGCCTACCACGATGCCACAGTCATGGATGAAGCCTGCTGCTTCAACCAAATCTATTAAAGCTTGGTCTGCCCCTTCTAAAATGGCGATTTCCTTGGCCAAGCTGGCCACCTTGACGAGGTGCTGGCAGCGGCGCGGGTCCCCTGCGAAATGCTGCAGCATGGCCTTGTAAAGTAAAATATTTTTATGCATGGAT
>SFRS01000314.1 GCA_004562175.1 bacterium
ATTGAGCAAAAAGCCGTCTGGATGCACCTGCAAGCGCTGCAAGATATCTGCCATCTTTTCCTGCACGCTAAAGGCTTGGGGCTCAATATAAGCCAAGGGACGACCTGTGTCGCGCATGACATTTCCCAAAGCCAAGAGTAGCTCCCGCACGGGATAGCTGGGCACATAGCGCTCCACCAAATTGGCGAACAAGGGCTCGCGAGCCACATAGCGGTCCGCCTGCTCCTTCAAATAGCGCAGATTCACTGCTGCGCGTTTGATGCGGCGATACTCCACCAGCATCTGCACCAGCTGCTCACGTGGGTCCTCCCCTTCGTCCTCATCCTCCCGCGCTTCCTTGGGCAGGAGCATGCGAGATTTGATTTGCAGAAGCGTCGCTGCCATTACAAGAAACTCGCTGGCCAGCTCCATATCAAACTCCTGCAAATTGCGCAAATAGCCAATATATTGCTCTGTTATTTCCACAATGGGAATATCATAAATATCTATTTTGTTGCTCTCAATTAAATGCATCAGCAAATCGAGAGGCCCTTCAAAGGCACTTAACTTTAAGGATACATTACTCATAGCTGGCCTTTAAAAGACGATACTCAACAGGCCCTGAATCAAGCGCAGATACCCATTGGCCAAAGGATTGATTATCATGCCGGTAATGCCGGTGAATACTAAAGCAATCAAAATATAGAAGCCATAGCGGTCCACAATTTCGTTGAACTGCCAGGATTGCTTAGCGGGCAAAAGCTCGCTTAAAATGCGAGAGCCGTCCAGGGGCGGCACCGGAATCAGATTGAAGAAGGCAAACCACACGTTATACAGCTGCATCCAGAACAGGAAGCGATACAGGCCATCGCTGAGCATGCCCATACGACCCAAAAGAGCCATCATCAAGGCTGCCAAAAAGCACAGAAACAGATTGGCAGCTGGGCCCGCAAAGGACACCTTCAAAATGCCCTCCCTGCGGTTGCGAAAATTGTTCACGTTGATGGGCACCCCCTTGGCCCAACCGAAGCCAGCAACCACCAGGAGAATGGCGCCAATGGGGTCCAAATGTGCTAACGGGTTGAAGGTCAAGCGACCCATGTAGCGAGCTGTAGGGTCCCCCATGCTGTCAGCACATTGAGCATGAGCATATTCATGAATAGAAATCGCAAACAGCAGCGCCGGGATGCGATAAATCATCGAAGCAAAATCAAGCATTATTTCCTCCTGCCATAATACTAAAGAATGTAGTAGGCACACTTCTAATATTACAATTATACAACATGGCGCTTTTCATAGAAGGCGGCAATACCTTCTTTGCAGTCGTCAGTGCCCATGAGCAGGGATTGAGTGGTTTCTTCGATATTCAGTACTTCGTCCAGGGTCAGACCTGTATCGTTGAGATACTTTTTAGTCAAACCGATGGCCATGGGAGCGCTAGCAGCCATGCGTGCAGCAACCTCATAAACCTTGTCCTTCAGGTATTCTTCTTCAATAACATCGTTGAGCATGCCCAAACGCTCTGCGGTGGGCGCATCGATCAAATCGCCGGTAAACATCAGCTCCTTGGCCTTGTGGATGCCTATAGCCTTAGGCAGGAAGTAAAGACCGCCACAGTCGGGAATCAGGGCTACCTTGGCAAAGCTTTCACCGAATTTTGCTTTATG
Organism: bacterium; assembly: GCA_004562175.1. Lineage (GTDB taxonomy): Bacteria > Bacillota > Negativicutes > Acidaminococcales > Acidaminococcaceae > Phascolarctobacterium_A. Next base: position 1,647 of record SFRS01000314.1, read on the forward strand.
GGAGGCGTAAATCAAGTCGCAGGCCAGCATCAGGTTTACGCCAGCACCGGCAGTAACACCGTTTACCCAAGCGATAATGGGCTTTTCGATGATGGTGATGCGTTTAGCAACGGCGCCAACCTTGGCAATAAAGCTTTTCTTGGCAGCAGTGCCCTCGAGACCATTCAAAAAGCTTAAGTCACCACCAGCGCAGAAGGCCTTGCCATTACCGGTGAGCACGATGCAGCGCACAGCTTTGTCGGTCTCAGCCTTAGTCAAAGCTTCGTGCAAGCCATCAATCAAAGCGTCATTCATAGAGTTCAGGCTTTTGGGACGATTCATGGTAATGGTAGCTATACCATTCTCCACAGCGTATAATACAGCATCTTCCATGGGAAACAACTCCTTTACTGAATCTTTGTAACTGAATCTATTATAGCACGAATCACTCTTGTTTGCGAGTTTTAATAAAAAGCTCTTGCCTAATCTAAAGCACCTTTTAGCAGTAAAATCTTATTTCATTATGGAAGTCGTACCATTGCTCAATAATATCCTTAGATCTAGCTTCTATAACATCCATTAGGTCTCTTAATACTCGGTTAGGTATTTTGGAATTGTTATGGCACAACAAACACTTTCCACTTTGAGTAATCCATATTTTGGTTGCATTTACAGTAGGAACGCCGTCAGAAACATGCACATGAATAGGCTCTAAGGGCTCATTCTCATTAGACCAAAAGTAGACAATATACCCTGCAACCCTAAAAATTTGCGGCATTACCTAGCCCTCCCTGTCGAGCAAAGCGAATAA
>SFRS01000315.1 GCA_004562175.1 bacterium
GAATAACCGCCCGACCTATCCGACACAATGGCCAAGTGTCGGATAGGAACGGCAAAATTTTTTGCACTTCTATTGCTTCTTTATCACACATAAGCAAAGCCTTAGCTATTGTCTATGGTTAGCGTTTTGGAAAAGCAGCTGGCCCTGGCTTTGGATAGGCGTCTGAGCGTTTTCGGCGCTAAGGCGGCAGAGGGCAGCCTTCTTCAGGACGAAATGTCCCTGCGGGCAGCAGCCTATATGGCAAGCGAAATTATTCAGCCCTGCTGCTGCATGCTCTGCAATAAGGAAAAGCTGGCGGCGCTGCTCAGCGGCACTAAGCTGTGCCAGGGGCGGCCGGAGCTGACCCAAAAAATGGCGGAGCTTATTTACCAGGATTTGGCCCGTTGTAATGGGCTGGGCTAGAGTCGCTTTGTGCAAGTCATCTCCAAGAGTAAACAAAAGCAGACCTCGCTTACGTAAGAGTGGGGTCTACTTTTTTCTTTGCGCGGCTTAGGAAGGACTGACTTTAGAGAAGCTATGTGAACCAAGCTCCATGTATACATTATATCTAGTGATAATGGCTTGCTTTTTTGACAAAAATATAGTAAAGTAATAGCAATTCGAAAGGATTTTTCCAAAGAGGGAAAGGTGTGTGTAATATGAAAAAGTATTTGAAATTAGCTCTGTGCTGCATGATGGTTGCAGCAATGGCAATTATGGCTGGCTGCGGTGGCAGCAGTGAAAAAAAGGCTGAAGCACCGAAGAAGGTTTTGAAGGTTGGTATGGAATGTGCTTATGCTCCCTACAACTGGTCCCAAACCTCCGCTGAGGGTGGCGCTGTAAAAATCGCCGGCTCCAACGAATATGCTTATGATTGCTAAAAAATTGGCTGACTCCATGGGTGCAACTCTGGAAGTACACAAAATTGAATGGGATGGTCTGCCTCCCGCAGTTGTATCCGGCAAAATCGATGCTGCTATCGCTGGTATGTCCATTACCTCCAAACGTAAAGAGACTGTTGACTTCACTAAACCTTACTACTATGCAACCGTAGTAGCACTGGTAAAGAAGGACACCCCGCAAGCAAAGGCTAAGAGCGTTGCTGACCTGAAGGGCTCTGTTGCAACCTCCCAGCTGAACACCATTTGGTATGACCAAATCGACCAAGTTCCCGATGTTAAAAAGCTGCCTGCTATCGACACCGTTCCTGGCATGATCGTAGCTTTGAAATCCGGCAAATGCAACCTGATTGTAACCGATATTCCGACTGCTAAAGCAGCTGCTTTTGCTAACCCCGAACTGGTAATGGTTGAATTCCCCGAAGGCAAAGGTTTCAAAACCTCTCGTGAGGACGTAGAAATTGGTATCGCTGTTAAGAAGGGTAACAAAGAATTGACCGACGCTATGAACAAGGTTCTGGGCAGCATGACCGAGGCTGACTTCAACAAGATTATGGACGAAGCTATTAAAAAACAACCGTTAGCTAAATAAGAAGCTAAGCATGGGGGCGGCAAGCGTTGTCGCCCCTTTTTGTCTAGTATTTAAGGATTATTAAGGTGGTGTAATTATGCCAACAACATTTTTTGGCTGGGTACTCTTCCTCATGGATAAATATGGCTCCGTGCTCTTAAAAGGCGCGGGTGTAACCTTGCTCTTGGCCGTTGTGGGAACCTTTATTGGCTGTTTGATTGGTCTTGTGGTGGGTGTTATCCAAACCATTCCCATGGAGGATAACGATAGTGCCGCAAAGAAATGCTCTGTGCGCTGCCTGCAAAGGCTTTTGGATGCCTATGTTGAGGTGTTCCGTGGTACTCCTATGATTGTACAGGCCATGGTTGTTTATTATGGCTCCATGAGTGTTTTTAATATTGATATGTCCCCCATGTTCGCAGGCTTCTTTGTTGTTTCCATCAACACCGGTGCCTACATGGCTGAAACTGTGCGCGGTGGTATTGAGTCCGTGGATCCCGGTCAAAAGGAAGCGGCTATTGCCATTGGTATGGACCATTTCCAAACCATGCGCTGCGTTATTTTGCCACAGGCTCTGCGTAATGTTATGCCCCAGCTGGGCAATAACCTGATTATCAATATTAAGGATACCTCT
>SFRS01000316.1 GCA_004562175.1 bacterium
CCCATCCGGGTCGCCAATGCGGAAATAGCTCAGTGGTAGAGCACCTCCTTGCCAAGGAGGGGGTCGCGAGTTCGAATCTCGTTTTCCGCTCCATAGGGGTATAGTTCAATGGTAGAGCACCGGTCTCCAAAACCGTCGATCTGGGTTCGAGTCCTAGTACCCCTGCCATAAAAAAGTTAGCTCAAGAGCATCAAACTTGCTCTTGGGCTTTTCTTTTTTACAAAATAGAGAATTTTTCTCCCTTTTTCCTCTAAAAGGTGCTATAATTTAAAATATAAATTGCTTTTTGGTGTTTTACAGGAGGGGAGAATTATGCAAGATTTAGCAAAGCAATGCCGCGTGGCCGTTGTGCAAATGGCGCCGGTGATGTTTGATAAAGAAGCAACCTTGAAAAAATGTGTGGAGCTGATTAAGGAGGCTGGCAAGCAAAAGGCAGATTTAATCGTGCTGCCGGAGCTGATTATTCCCTGTTACCCCTTTGGCATGACCTTTGGCTTTACGGTGGGCAGTCGCAAGGAGCCTGGCCGTGAGGACTGGAAGCGCTATTACGACGGTTCCATCGTTGTGCCTGGCAAGGAAACTGAAATCTTGGGCAAGGCTGCTAAAAAGGCCAAGGCCTATGTGAGCATCGGCGTATCCGAACGGGATGCGGTGAGCGGGACGCTCTATAATAGCAATATTATCTTCGCTCCCGATGGTAGTATCGCAGCATTGCACCGCAAGCTGAAGCCCACGGGTTCCGAGCGCGTTGTGTGGGGTGATGCGGATAAGCATTATTTCCCGGTGGTACAAAGTCCTTGGGGACCCATTGGTAATCTGATTTGCTGGGAAAGCTATATGCCCCTGGTTCGCGTGGCTCTCTACGAGAAGGGAGTAACGCTTTTGATTTCCTGCAACACTAACGATAATCCGGAATGGCAGGCCACGCTGTTACTACATCAACTGTGACCAATTCTTTACTCGTGAGATGTATCCTGCAGATTTGAACGCTAGTGAGGAAATCGCCAAGCTGCCCGAAATTGTCTGCCGCGGTGGTAGCTGCATCATCGATCCCTATGGACATTATGTGACAGAGCCCGTGTGGGACAAGGAAACGATTATTTATGCGGATTTGGACATGGACAAGGTTCCTGCCAGCCGCATGGAGTTTGATGCCTGTGGTCATTACTCTAGACCTGACGTGCTCAAGCTCATGGTAGAAGATAAATAGAAGGTGTTTACAATGATTAATGAGAATAGACTGTTAAATGAATTTATTGAGCTGGTCAGCGTGCCCTGTCCCAGCAAGGACGAGAAGGCTGAGGCCGAGCTGATTATGGACAAGCTGCGCGCTTTAGGTCTGGAGCCTGTTATGGACAAGGCTAATGAAAAGACCGGTGGCACCTGCGGCAATGTGTGGGCTTATGTGAAGGGCACTGTGCCGGATGCTCCCACCCTGCTTTTTGAAGCGCATATGGACTCCGTTGCACCCACTACTGGCACTAAAGTAGTGCGCAAAGACGGCGTGCTTTACAGTGATGGCACCACTACCTTGGGCGGTGACGACAAGGTGGGCGTGGCCGGTATGCTGGAGGCAGTGCGTGCCCTAAAGGAAGACGGCGTGGCTCACGGCGATATTCAGCTGCTCTTCACCATTAGCGAGGAAATTGGCTGCTTAGGCGTGGTTAATTTGGATAAATCCTGGATTAAGGCAGATTATGGCTACTGCATGGATATCGGCGGTAGCATGGGCGAGATTACCTACGCTGCGCCCAAGCTTTATGATATTTATGTTACTGTCAAGGGCAAGGCTGCCCACGCAGGCATCGCTCCGGAGGAGGGCGTGAACGCTATTATGCTGGCTGCAGAGGCCCTGAGCAAGCTGCCTGCTTACGGTCGCATTGACGAGGAAACGACCTTTAATATTGGCGTCTTTAACGCTGGCATCGGCACCAATATCGTGTGCCCTGAGGCCAAATTCGTCATCGACATGCGCTCCTTGAACGTACCCAAGCTGGAGAAGTTGAAGGACGATACCATGGCTCTGATTAAGGAAACAGTGGAAGCAGGCAAGGGTAAGGTCGAATTCGAAGTAGTAGAAGGCTGCCCTGCTGTGGAGCTTTCTAAGGACCATCCCTGCATTGAA
>SFRS01000016.1 GCA_004562175.1 bacterium
GCCAATGCCGGTGTCCACATTCAGCTGCTCAGCCTTTTGTCCCTTAGCCAGCTCCACCGCCATATTCACCCCATCAAAAGCCATATCATATTGATTCTGCACAATAGAAACAGCCTTAATATCAGGGTTGGCAATCACCGCTGCGGTCTCCTTGGCATAGTCAAAGCCCACCAGCACCATATCCTTGCGCTTGCTAGCCAAGATTGCTTCAGCCGCATTCAAGGTAGTGCTATTGTTACAGCTGATAAAGCCCTTCAAATCACCGATTTCTTGCATGGCCCTTTGGGTTAGCTCCATGGACAGGTCCTTGTCACCATAATCCACCAGTGCCTTGGACTCCAGCCTCCAAGCTTTAGGAGCCTTGGCCTGCCAATAAGCGTTGGCACCTTCAATGCGCTCCACCATGTTTTGGCTTTTAAGGCTGCTGACCTTAATGGCTACCGTTGCCTTGTCAGTCTCCTTCAGACCATTGGACCGCAAGAGCTGCAGCATTTCTGCAGCGGCCTTGGAGCCTGCATCAAAATTGTTGGTCATATAGGCAGCATTATAGTTTTTTGTATTGAGGCCTGTATCAATCAAAACCACGGGCAGCTTGCTCTTGCGCAGCTCCTCCACCACGGGAATCAGCTGCACGCTGTCAGAGGGAGCCAAAACCACGGCGTCTGCCTTCTTGCCCATGAGCTCCTTGAGCATATCCCTTTGTGCTTGCCAATTTACTTCCTTGTAGGGACCACCAACGTAAACATTGCAGTCGGCAGCTTGGCTGCCATCCTTCAAGCCACGGACTACCTGGCTCCAATAATCACCCTTGAGTACCTTCAGCACCACATAAACATTTTTGCGGCCCTCTTTGACATCGGTAACGGCAGTGAATGCCTGCTTCTCCGGCACCTTATTGGCCTTGTCGATAATAGTCTGCTGTGCGCTCTTCGGCGCATCGCCAGCCTTCGGACTCTGCCCACAACCAGCCATGGTCAAGGTAAGAATGACACAAAAAATTAGAGTAGCAATTTTTTTCATGAGTATTCCTCCGATTGATATTTGATTGTGTGAGAGTGTAATTGAAACAAGTTATCGTTAACCACTAATATTATAGCGTGCCTTTGTATACATGTCAATGACTGCTCATATGTTTTCAGCAAGATACTGAACACATTCCCAATATTGTCCATTCTGCTCCCCTTGTAAAGGTCTTTTAAGCTTCCTGCCAAGCAAAAAGGGGGGCCACCCACAAAGCAGCCCCAAAAGGAGGTTGGGAAATGAATCTAGGCTACGTCCATTAGAAGTTGATTTGTACGCGGCTCCAAAGAACCTTGTCCTTCATGCCGGATTCCTTGCCTTCCAATTCATAATAGTCGATATTATAAACCAAATTCTTCGCCAAGGTGTAGTTTGCGCCTATATTATAGCCCTTGAAGCCTTCGGAAGCGAAAATATCCCAGTCAAAGGTCTTCATGGTGTGAGCCACGACAGTGCCCACGCCCTGGTCATAATAGTTAGCCCAAGCGCCCCAGCTGCCGATCTTGTTTCTGTTGGCGCCCTTATAGGCCACGCTGATCACGTAACCATCCGTATCCACATCATTAAAGCCGGTGACAATATCACTTTGGTCCAAATTGGAGTTCAGATAGGTTGCGCTCAGCTTCACATTCTTGTCGAAGGCATAAGTAGCGCCGATGTTCCAAATGGTGTTGTCTTCTCCCTCTTTGGTATAGCAGGTAGAGGCACTGGACGCACCAAGGCTATCCTTGAAAACATCGTAGCCCACGTTCACAGCCAGCTTGCCGGTCTTGCCGCTCAGGCCAATGCCTGCAACCTTGTCAAAATTGTAATTATACTCGGTAGTAACGGGCTTGCCATAGTATACATTGAGCTTCAGGTCCTTGCCATAGGACAGTCCCACGTATTCAGCAGTATCATCATAGATAAAACCATTGCCCAAGAGCAGGTCGGTCTTACCAGCCACAACCTTGAGGCCGCCCAGCTTGCCGTTTACCCAAGCTTGGTTGAAATAGGTCTTTTCATCGCCAGCTTCATTGCTCAAATCCTGGTTGTTTTCTAAACGTCCGGTATAGGACCAATCCTCATTCACTTGGCCATTGATATAGAGACGGGTGCGCAGGCGGTGCTTAGCCACGCCATCCTTGGCAGGTTTGGCTACCCCATTGTAGGTATAGGGCTTAGCAAAATCGCCGCTGCGGTCCGCATATTCATAGCGAATATTGCCGGTGATACGCACATTGTCAGCTTTCTTTTCCAAATTGGCCACACGCACGCCCAAATTGTCCAGCTCGTCAGCAAATTCTGCGGCCAGCTTGTCCACATTGGCGCCCTTAGCCATGGCCTTAGCCACGATTTGGGCCATTTCATAGCGAGTCATCAGCTTGTCGCCACCAAAGGTGCTGTCGCCATAGCCATCAATTACACCTGCTGCGGACAGCTTAGCAATGCTGTCATAGGCCCAGTGACCTGCGGGCACATCGCTGAAGGGATTTGCTGCATAGGCAGAGGCAGTCACGCCTAAAGCCATGGCCATAGCTAAAACTAGAGATTTTTTCATCATGAATCCTCCTTCGATAATACAAATAAGTTGGCGCAAAGATAGGCTCTTGCTAATTTCAGTTTTTAGTTAGCAAATGCTTTACAAGGGTGGTTATACCATTGTTTTATGGAATCAGCAACAGCTAACTTAATGTTTTCTGTGTATACATAAAATGCCTAAGGGTGGCAGGGACAACTGACCCACCACCCTAGGCATATTTTTATTTATATTGATCGTAATGCTTGGCTGCAGCTCTGTCCATGTCAAAGGCACGGATGAGCTCTGTTACAGCCTGGCTGGGCGACACGACACCGTTCACAGCTGCTTCCATAACAGCGGGCAGACGTCCCTTGATCATGGGGTCCTCAAAGAAGAGGTTGTGTAAATGCTCATCAATCATGCTGTTCACCCAAGACAGGGTTTGAGCCTTGCGTCGATTGAAGAAGACACCTGACTCCTTAGTGACCTTTTCAAACTTACGCATGACGGCCCACAGCTCGATGAGGCCCTCCTTGGTAAGGGCGGAGCAGCGGTAGGCATGGGTTTTCCAGCCCTCGGTAGCAGGACGGATGAACTCAATCATGCGTTCATACTCGCCTTGGGTAACAATAGCCTTGGGCAAATTGTCCCCATCCGCCTTGTTGACCACGATGGCATCGGCAACCTCCATAATGCCCTTTTTGATGCCCTGCAAATCGTCGCCGGCACCTGTGAGCACTACCAGCATGAAGAAATCCACCATGGAGCGCACGGTGATTTCGCTCTGGCCCACGCCCACAGTTTCTACCAAAATCACATCGCAGCCAGCTGCCTCGCACAGCAGCATGGTTTCGCGGCTCTTGCGGGCCACGCCGCCCAAGGTTCCCTTGGCCGGAGAGGGCCGAATAAAGCAGTTGGGCTCGCGAGACAGCATCTGCATGCGAGTTTTATCGCCCAGGATGGAGCCGCCGGTGATGGAGCTGGTGGGATCCACCGCCAGCACGGCTACCTTGTAGCCCTGACGGCACAGCATTTGGCCAAAGGCCTCAATAAAGGTACTTTTGCCGGCGCCGGGCACACCACTGATGCCAATGCGCAGGGCTTTGCCCGTATGGGGCAAAAGGGCCTGCAGCACCCGTTGGGCTTTGTCGAAATCCTTGGGCGCATTACTTTCAATGAGCGTAATAGCCTGGGAGAGGATCTTGCGATCGCCTGCACTGACTCCTTGAACCAGCTCTTCCGCAGTTAAACGTTTCCTCAGCGGAAAACGCTTCGCATTCACAGCTGGAGTATACTTCTCCTCCGAAACAGCATTCACATTGCTGTCTATGCCGCCCATGACCGAGCAGGCAAAATTGGGATCTTTTTTCAGGGGTACCCAACTAGGACGTATATCTTTTTCACCAGTTTCAGGCATTTATCTCACCTCAGTTCACTCTTCAGCACGCTCTTGTTTAGCGCGGTCCACCAGCATTTGCAGCAGTTGGATGCAGCATTTAGGAATATTGGTGCCAGGGCCAAAGATGCCTGCTGCACCATGCTCATACAGATAATCATAGTCTTGGGCCGGGATTACGCCGCCAATGCAGACCATGATATCCTCGCGGCCGCGTTTAGCCAATTCCTCAACCAAAGCAGGCAGCAGGGTCTTGTGGCCTGCAGCCAGGGAGGAGAAGCCAACCATATCAACGTCGTTATCCACAGCGTCCTGAGCGGACTCTTCCGGAGTTTGGAACAGAGGACCAACGTCGACGGTCCAGCCCATATCGGCAAAGGAGGTAGCCAAAACCTTTTGGCCACGGTCATGCCCGTCCTGGCCCATCTTAGCCAGGAAGATACGCGGACGACGGCCTTCCAGTTGTTCGAATTCGTTGGCCAGCTTGTTAGCCTTTTCCATATCATCGTTACCGCTGAATTCACTGGAATATACGCCGGATACAGTGTGAATAACAGCGTTAAAGCGACCGGATACCTTTTCAACTGCATCAGAAATTTCGCCCAGGGAAGCACGGTCGCGAGCAGCTTGTACAGCCATCTCCAGCAGGTTGCCGTTGTCACGGGATTCGGCAGCGCGGGTAATAGCAGCCAAATCGGCACGTACCTTTTCGCCATCGCGCTCTGCTCTCAGTTTTTCCAAGCGCTTGATTTGTGCGTTACGTACAGCAGTGTTATCGATGGACAGTACATTCAGCGGGTCTTCCTTAGCCAGACGGTACTTGTTCAGGCCGACGATAGTTTCCTTGCCACTGTCGATATTGGCTTGACGACGAGCAGCGCACTCTTCGATACGCATCTTGGGCAGGCCGGTTGCAATAGCCTTGGCCATGCCGCCCAAAGCCTCAACCTCTTGAATGTGAGCCCAGGCACGACGAATGATTTCGTTGGTCAGGTACTCTACATAGTAGGAGCCGCCCCACGGGTCGATAATCTTGCAAACCTTGGTTTCATCCTGAATATACAGTTGGGTATTACGCGCCAAGCGTGCTGAGAAGTCGGTGGGCAGGGCGATGGCCTCGTCCAATGCGTTGGTATGCAGAGATTGGGTATGGCCCAATGCTGCGGACATTGCTTCCATACAGGTACGGGAAATATTGTTGAAGGGGTCCTGCTCGGTGAGGGACCAGCCGGAGGTTTGGCTGTGGGTACGCAGAGCCATGGATTTGGGGTTCTTAGCGCCGAAGCTCTTAAGAATCTTCGCCCACAGCACGCGAGCTGCACGCATCTTGGCCACTTCCATGAAGTAGTTTTTGCCCATATCCCAGAAAAAGGACAGACGTTTAGCAAAAGCATCCACAGGCAGGCCTGCAGCTTCGCCGGTACGAATGTATTCCATGCCGTCGGCCAGAGTATAGCCCAGCTCCAGGTCGCAGGTAGCGCCGCATTCTTGGATGTGGTAGCCGGAAATGGAAATACTGTTGAATTTGGGCATGTATTTGGTGGTATATTCGAAAATATCGCCAATGATACGCATGGACATAGCCGGCGGATAAATATAGGTATTACGAACCATGAATTCCTTCAGGATATCGTTTTGAATGGTGCCGGCCATGATGGATTTGTCGACGCCCTGCTCCTCACCGGAAACGATGAAGAAGGCCAGAATCGGCAGTACGGCGCCGTTCATGGTCATGGATACGGACATTTGGTCCAGAGGAATGCCACTGAAGAGGATGTTCATATCCAGCATGGAGCAAACGGATACGCCTGCTTTACCAACGTCACCAACTACACGAGGGTTATCTGCGTCATAACCGCGGTGAGTAGGCAAGTCGAAGGCGATAGACAGACCCTTTTGGCCTGCGGCCAGGTTACGACGATAGAAGGCATTGGATTCTTCCGCAGTGGAGAAGCCTGCATATTGACGTACAGTCCAGGGACGGAACACATACATGGTGGAGTAAGGTCCACGCAAAAACGGCGGAATGCCGCTCATGAAGTCCAAATGGTTGCATTTGGCATAAATATCCTTGGTGTACAGAGGCTCTTTGGGAATACGCTCCAAGGTGGTGTCATAGAGGGCGTCATAGTTTTCGCCCATTTTTGCTTCCAGATTTTTCTTCCATTCGTCATAGGAACAGGATGGATGATTAGGAAGGGCAACTTTGGTGAAATCAGGATTAATGCTCATTATTCAATCATCCCCTTCTTCTTTTGCAGCATCTTCAAGGTAGCATAGCAGTTTGCGGATACGCTAATGAAATCATCAACGCCGGCAGCTTTATAGACAGGCTCCAAATCCTTGGGAGCAGCGCCAGCTAAGAACAGAGTCATATTGGGGTTGGCAGCCTTCAGCATAGGAGCCAGTGCCGGAACATCCTCCGGATAGGTAGCATCGGTGGAGCAAATGACAGCCACATCGTAGGGAGTGCCTGCTTCGTCAATGCCGGCCTTCAGGGCAGCCACGCATTTTTCGTAGCGAGAGCCCGGTTTGTCCTCGTCATCCTGGAAGCCATTGTTCAGGTGCACGTTGAATTCGCCAACCTGCAGGAAGCTGGTGGAGAAGTCGGCACGAGCCTTGTGTTGGGGAATGGGGCCCATATTGGCCAGGAATACTTCCACATTTTTGCCGGTCTCGGCCATGTATTTTTCGGTATCAAAGCGCAGTGCTTCGTAGCGCTCGGTCCAATGATGAGCAGCGATAGCTTCAATGGACTCGGTTTGCTCAGCCTTGCAGCCTGCAGCAGCCACTTGGCCAAGAGTAGCACCATTGGAGAAGGCCTCGATGGCACCTTCAACAGTGGCAACCTGAGCCAGCTTGCCAGCCAGATAATTGGTATCGATATCAGCTACATAAGCAGCCACCGCAGCTTCACGCTGTTTCTTCAGCTTAGGAGTATCCTCTACGCGACGCTCCAGGGGCTCTTCGGTCATGTTGGGGTACATGTTGACGCCAACAGCACGGTCCTTGCGCATTTCCAGAGCTTTGAAGCGTTTTTCCAAAACATCGGCAATAGCCTTTTGCGGATAACCAACCTCCAGAGCCTTGGTGATGCCACCCATTTCTTCAATTTTTTGGAACTCAGCCCAAATCTTCTCGGCAATTTGCTTGGTCAGGGATTCAACAGCCCAGCTGCCGCCGGCAGCATCAATGGGGCTCAGCATGCCAAATTCTTCCTGCAGCATTACATGCAGGTTGCGGGCAATACGACGGGAGAAGACATCGCCCTTGCGAATCAGCTCGTCAAAGGGAGGATTGTCATAGGAATGCACGCCGCCCACAACGCTGGAGAAGGTTTGGGTGCAGTTACGCAGCATATTTACATAGGGGTCGATAACAGTCTTGGTGAAGCGAGAACTGCGACCATGGACCATGATGGCACGGTCTGCTTCCTCAGCGCCAAAGGCTTCCATAATGGCAGCCCAAACCTGGCGCAGAGCGCGCAGCTTGGCGATTTCCATGAAGAAGTTGGCACCTTGATTAAAGGCAAAGTACAGGGAAGCAGCAATATCCTTCAGAGCAATACCGCGTTTTTGCATCTCGCGAATATATTCCACTGCTTCGGCAAAGGTGTAGGCAACCTCTTGTACAGCGTCAGCGCCGCCGTCGGTGAAGGCATCGCTTTGCAGGAATACAGTGCGCAGCGCAGGAGCGTTAGCGCGGGTATATTTAATAGTTTCAGCCATTTCGTCGTACAGAGCGGACAGGGAAGCTGTGGTTTTGCCCTTTTTAATCAGCTCGCCCAAGGGGTCAGCACCGATAACGCCGCGCACACCCTTGATTTCCTTGCCAGCGCCCTTCAAAGCAGCGGCGGTCAAAGCCAGCATGCCCTTGGCACCAGCACCGGTGTACATCATCAAGGGATATTTAGCCAAGTCCAGACCATTTAGGAGTACACTCATATCCTCCACAGTGGTCACATTCACACCAATATCGCCGGGTTTTGCAGCATCCTTCACATCGATGCCCTCTTTGGTAGCGGTGTCCAGCTTAATGTGGTAAACAGTGGAGCCCTTAGCAATTTCTTCCTTCAGCAGCTCGTTGTTGTCCGCAGGCAGAGTTTCATCGCAGGCTTGAGCAATACCCCAAGGCTCGTGGATATAACCATTGACAGAAGCACCACGCAGGAAATCGCCCATGCCAGGATAATCATCAGTGGGCAGGATCGGGTCAGTACCCTTGCGCAGATAAATGGGCTCAAAGGTAATGCCCTCGTAGTTTTTGGTATACATGATTTTGTCAAAGGGTTTACCCTTCAAAAGTGCGTTGCAGGCCTCCACCCATTCATCCCAGGTGGGTTCAGCAAATTCATCAAAGGTAACCTCGGGGAATTCAGCCACCTTCTCTGATTTGCGCAACATTTCTTCCAGTTCTTTATCTGTTAGAGGCTTTTCATCCATAACAGAAGCTGTGGATTTTTGTTGTTCATCAGCCATATAAATATCCTCCTTTTAAAAAATGTGTAACCTTTAGCCATGTGAACGATTATTCTTTCCCTTTACAACCACCTCCGAATATTTTAGTAGACGCCGCCTTATCCACTGCTCTCACCCAGTGTAAGTGATAACGCAAGCATCTCTTTGCTTGGAAGATTTAAAGCAAATAGCATTTATATACACGGTCACGGTTGTCCAGGCCGTATATAACTAAATTGAATAGCTCAGGCCAAATAGTGATATTCCTGCAGCCGGCCAAAGCGCAGCTGCAAGGGCCTGGTTTCAGCATTGGGAGTAATGCTGTCATTTACAATCAAATTGCCCAAGGTCGCAATAGGTTCGCGGCCTCGGCTCTGCAAAAAACGAGCATAATACTCCAATTGGGGCACATCCTCATTGGATACATAAAAAACAGCAGCTTGCTGTAAGGGGAGCTCGTGCTTGGCAAAAGGGTCCACCACTTCAAAATAAGCCTCCAAAATGCCGGAAATATCCTGTTTTTTCGGGTTATAGCAGACTTCAATGCCATAAAGCTCTTCACCATTTTGGGCTACGGCATGCACGGGCAGAATTTCCTCCACACCCTTAAGCGTCCGAAAGGTATCCTTCAAAGCATATGCCTGACCGGCCAAGTATAGTTTTTTCATAATAATGCCCTCCTAAAACTTGCTTATATAAAAAGAAAAGCCACCACGCAATGTGATGGCTGAATTTTCGATGTCGCAGCGCACCCCTACGCTACGACATCAGTGGGAGAAAGGAAATGCTTACAGCTAAAAGGAAATTTTGAGAATGGGATTTGAACGCGCAGCTTGTCCAGGGCTGCGAACAAGGGTATAGAAAACATCGATGGCTCGGACCTTCTCTCCTAAGGGTACAGCCATCACGCAGCCTTAAGAGCGCAGAAAATAGAAAACCGTTTTTCAAATAAGCCCCTCCACCCTCTGCGAGCAGGACTATTGAAAAACGGTGAAATATCATACAGACACGAATTAATACAAAATCCGTCTCTTCCGACATCTCTCCCCGTCTCTCGCAGGTCTAACGACGATGTATCTTACAGGCAGTTCTTCTGACTTCGTTTCTTCATTCATTTCGCCTTCCCAGGAATACCCAGTGACCTTTCTGAAATGAACTCCACGTTACAGCGGCGGGACCGTGTCGGAACTGCTATTTACCACGGAATTGAATGCTATGGTATCCGCCGGGGCTGGAATGGTCTGATCTCGGGTGATATTATCCGTCTTGATGAAAAGAGC
>SFRS01000017.1 GCA_004562175.1 bacterium
TTCTGTGATAGGTCTAATCTTATCGCAGCAATCTATAACTAAACCATTGCCTATTTCCAGTGGATACTTGTCTAAAACATGAAAGTTCTTGGTTGCTTTTTTCGGTGCAATGCCCTTCTTTATCTCAATAGGATAGATATTTATGCCGTCAACATAAAGCAGATCGATCTCCTTTTGATCCCTGTCACGGTAATAGAAAAGGTAATCCTTAGCAGTCTTGCCATTAGAGTACAAATTCTTAACCAATTCACTGACAACATAGGTTTCAAAAAAAGCTCCTCCCATAGCACAGTTTTCTAACATTTCAGCGTTGGGCCATTTACAAAGATATGCGCATAATGCCGTATCCAAGAAATAAAGCTTGGGGCTTTTGATGATACGATTAGACAAATTGGCCATATATGGCTGTAGCAAATAGATTATTCCAGATGTTTCTAGGATGGAAATCCATTTTTTGCAGGTCCTCACATCAATACCAACATTGCTTGCTATTTCTTCGTAACGAAGCTCCTGCGCAGTACGTAGGGCGACAATAGCAATAAAGTTTCTAAATTGCATTTCACTGGAGGCAGCTATAAGCTTACGCACATCTTTTTCAATATATGTATCGACATATGCTTTAAAATAAATATCTCTCTTAGATATACCAGTGAATATATCTGGCATGCCTCCCTGAAAAATATCATTAAAAATCTCCTGCCGAGACTTGTATTTCATATTCTGCTTACGCTCTAAAGCTAATAATCCAGCTATCTTTGGAGAAAAAAGCTTGCGTGGATAATTATATTTTTCAGCTTGAGATAGAGAAAGCATTTCTATAACACCGCATCTACCTGCAAGAGAGTCAGAAATGCCTTGCTGAAGCTCAAAGCGATTGGAACCAGTCAAAATATACATTAACTGCCGCGGTTCATCATTTTTAAGCCATGATAATCTTTGTGTATCTATTTTGATCTTAATTTCGTCTAATAGATTAGGAGCCTTTTGAATTTCATCAATAATCAAGGGAAATCCATAT
The DNA here is from genome assembly GCA_004562175.1 of bacterium. Taxonomy (GTDB): domain Bacteria; phylum Bacillota; class Negativicutes; order Acidaminococcales; family Acidaminococcaceae; genus Phascolarctobacterium_A. The sequence continues at coordinate 1,019 of SFRS01000017.1, forward strand.
CTTTCTAAGAAAAGACGTGGATTGGTTATGGCAAGCTGGCGGTCTGCTGCATCATCCAGCGTAACCATAGGGATTTTGTCTCCGAAAAGCATGCTCACTGTTGTAGATTTTCCGACTTGGCGTGGACCATATACTACTATACATGGAAACGAGGCAGCTGCTTCTAGAATTACAGGTTCAACATGTCGTTTTATATACATCTTCCATGCACCTCCATTCTATAAAATATTATATAGTAAAATTACGGCAAAAGCAACATCGCGATGCTGTTTCTGCCGTAAAATTAGTAATTCATTATACTATACTCGCCTCACCTGCTTTTGTATTATAGCACTCACAAAAAAGCGGTGTTTAAGCGAAATATAATCCTAGTATTAGAATTACTGTACTGTTTTTTAAAATTGCAAGCGCATCTGGTGCCACACCACATTGCCATGAGTGGAGCCGGAGATGCCCTCGTCCACAAAGCCAAACTTGGCGTAATAGTGCACCAGCTTGTCCTTGCAGGTGAGCACCACGCCCTTGCGTTCCTGCTCCCTAGCAGCCTTGATAACCTGCTCTACCAAAAGTCCGGCATAGCCTTGACAACGGTACTCTGGCAAAGTATTCAACCCAAAAATCATCTGCCAAGCGCCCTTGTCATTGTGCAGCTCGGCCTTTTCGTACATCTCGTCCGTCAAATCCGCCTCATCGGTCACAAAGCCATCCACAAAGCCCATGAGCTTACCCTCGCTCTCGTCCTCAAAAAGCAGCCAAAAATGGTTGCCGTAATGCTGCAGACGGCCCACAAAGGCCTCTCTAGTAGCAGCCTCTGCAGGCAAAAAGCATTCCGCCTCCACCTGCGCTACTCTATCCAAATCAGCTATAGTCGCTGTGCGAATATACAATTTCCAAGCCTCCTGTCATAATTGCGAAAATCACCTACTATTATAGCTCTTCCCTGCTTTTTTGCAAACTAAAATACAGAGCAAGCTTCAAGCATTACGCTAATATTATTGCAAAAACTATTAGAGAGATATATTTATTTGGCGAAACAAAAGTATACTTGTCGTAATAAAGCAAAAATGTTATAATGAGAGTGTGCACTACAACCTAAAACGTTGTATAAATATTAAATAAATGATATAATTTTGTATTTAGCAATTTGCTTCATTCGATGATTTTTAAGCATATAGAATTTTTCGTCAGTATTACTTACAAGACGTTTTTTAGGGGAGCGATATGATGAATGAGGAACTAACCTTACAGGATTTTTGCGACATGCAGCAATTGTACAAGCTTTTGGATAACTGGTCCAAGAGCAGCGGTATGTCCGCTGTCATTGTTGACAACCATGGCCAAAGGATTTCCCAATCCTTTGGCATGACAGAGCTGTGCCAGATGGTTAAAAACAGTCCTCAGGGGGATACTAACTGTGCCAATAAAATGAAATCAGCCATTGAGGGCTTTTATATTTGCCCCATAGGCTTTAGTGATTTTGCCGTGCCCATAGTTTTACCCAACGGACAGATTTTGGGCAAGGTTTTAGCTGGTCAGGCCCTTTCCATGGACCAAAGTGATGAGGATGTGCTTAAGAATGCCCTCAAAATCGGCCTTGACGAGCACAAGGTGCGCGCAGCACTTAGGAATGTAAAGCGTAAAACTGCCAGGGAAATGGAAGGCTCCTATGAACTGCTCAAGGAAATACTGCATTTCTTTGTGGAAAAGAACTATTCTGTGTGGCAGGCCCAAAACGAGCTGCTCAAAGCTCCTGCCAAAAAGGATAAAATTCTGTCCCATATTACCCAGCTGCTTTATGGCTACAATCTCACGGTAAATCTAACCAGCAATGCCTATACTTTGATTACAGGCACGGGTATGGAGCGCACGCTGGAGGAATATAAAAAGCATGGTTATACTACGGAGCTGCAGGAATTCCAAACCAGCATTGTCCATCCGGCCTATATCAAAAAATTCAACCAGCTTATCGATTTTGAAGCCTTAAAAAACGACCCTGAGGCCAATGGCTTTATTGGCTCCTTGGAATATCCTGTGCTCTATCCCGGTGACACGGATTACGAATGGCATGAGATGAATGTCTTCGTGGATACGGACGAGGATGGTACAAGAGTAGCTAATATTTTGGGACGCGATGTGACGGATGCCCATAACGCGGAGGAAAAGAACGCCCAAGAGCTGCGTGCTGCCGCTTCCAAAAACCAAATTTTGTCTGAAATCACCCAAATGCTCTATAGCTATAACCTGACTCTGAATTTGCGCACAGGCAAATACAGCATGATCATCGGTACAGGCATGACCAAATTCATGGAGGTTTTCAAATCCACCGATGATTATGAGACAGCCTATAACCAAAAGCTGCGCTATCTGGACCCGGATAGTGTCGCTCAATTTGCAGCTTTGGCCAGCATCGATGCCCTGCGGGTCCGCAGCAACTCCCATGGCTTTATTGGCAGCCTTGATTATGGTGCTATTATTGACAATGGCGAAGAATGGCATGAAATCAACATTTTTATGAGCACCAACGAAAAGGGTGAGCCCATTGCCAATATTTTGGGCCGCGATATTACCGAATCCCATAAGCGTCAGGAGCAGCGTGAAAACCAACAGAGAGCTGCCGTAGCCCGCGACCAACTGCTTTCCGGTATAACCAAAATGCTTTATAGCTTTAACTTGAGCGTTAATTTGGAAAGCTGGCGTTATTCCTTGATTACAGGCACCGGTGAGCCGGAAACTGTAAGCATCATGCAGGAAACTGATGACTATGTGCTTTTATACGCCAAGCTCTTTAAATTCGTTACCGAGGAATATAAGGATGCTTACCAAAACCTGATTAGCATTCAAGCCTTGCAAAAGCGCCTTCATGCCACAGGCTATGCCGGTTCTATCACTAGCAGGGTGCTCATTAATGGGAACTATCAGTGGCACGAGGTCAACCTGTTCATGGGTACCAATGAGGCTGGCGAGCCCGTGGCCAATATTTTGGGTCGCGATGTAACCGAGGCCCATGACAAGGCCGAAACCATGGCCCAGCTGGAGATTGCCAACCGAGCCAGTGCTGCCAAATCTGCCTTCCTGTTTAATATGAGCCATGATATCCGCACTCCCATGAATGCGATTATTGGCTTTACGGAGCTTTTGGAGCAGCATTTGGATAATCCTGAGCTCTCCCGCAACTATATTGGTAAAATCAAAACAGCCAATGACTTTTTGCTCTCCTTGATTAATAATGTGCTGGAAATGGCGCGAATTGAAAGCGGAATGACCACCTTGGAGGAAAGCTGCTGCAATATCCATAGCTTTAATGACTCCTTCTATTCCTTGTTCGAGCCACAATTAAAGGAAAAGCAGCTGGAGCATACACGCATAGAAAACGTGCAGCATGCCAATGTTATTTGTGATGCGGTAAAGATGCGTGAAGTCTTGTTTAATGTGTTCAGCAACGCAGTTAAATACACTCCCGCCGGTGGCAAGATTTCTATGCATGTAGAAGAACTGCCTGCGGATGAGCCTGGTTGCAGCTTCTACAAAACCACCATCGAGGATACAGGTATAGGCATTTCGAAGGAGTTCCTGCCCCATATTTTTGAAGAATTCACTAGGGAGCATTCTTCTACAGAAAGCAAGATTCATGGGACCGGTCTTGGTATGCCCATTGTGAAAAAGCTGGTCAAGCTCATGCATGGTACTATTGAAGTGGAAAGCACCTTGGGCAAAGGCACTAAAATTACCATTGTTACGCCCCATCGCTGGGCCGAGCCCCAGCAGGTGGCTGTGCAAAAGGCTAGCGTGCAGCCTAAAAGGAACCTCTTTAAAGGTAAACGCATTTTGCTGGCTGAGGACAACGAGCTCAACTCCGAGATTGCAACAGCGATTTTAGAGGGTATGGGCTTTAGGGTGGAGCTGGCTGTGGATGGTCAAAAATGTGTCGAGATGCTGGAAAAAGCTCCTGCCGATTATTATGACTTGATTTTGATGGATATCCAAATGCCCATCATGAATGGTTACGAGGCAACGAAGGTGATTCGCGAGCTGGAGGATGAGCGTAAGTCCAAGATTATCATTTTGGCAGTCACTGCCAACGCCTTCGAAGAGGACCGCAGGAATGCTTTGCAGGCTGGCATGAACGGACATATCGCCAAGCCTATTAAGGTGGATGTATTGGCTAATACCTTGGCCGAACTTTTCTAAATGATTAGTTCTTTGAATTTCAAAATCGCATACTAAAACAGCCTCCGCTGGCAGTGCTTGCACTACTGGCGGAGGCGTGCAACAAAGAAACCCGAAACCCTTGATTTTACTAGGGTTTCGGGTTTATGCTTTTTATTCGAACTCGATGGTTGCGGGAGGCTTAGTGGTATAGTCAAAGAGCACGCGGTTGATGTGCTTAACCTCGTTGACAATGCGATTGGCTGCTGCGGTGATGGTTGCAGGCGGCAGCATAGTAACCTCCGCAGTCATGAAGTCGGTGGTAGTTACAGCACGCAGAGCGATGGCATAATCATAGGTGCGACCGTCGCCCATAACACCAACGCTGCGCATATTGGTGAGAGCTGCAAAATATTGGCTGGGGCGCTCGCTGGCGGGCAGCTTGTCCACTTCCTCACGATAAATAGCGTCCGCATCCTGCACGATAGCAACCTTTTCGGGAGTTACATCGCCGATAATGCGAATAGCAAGGCCGGGTCCCGGGAAGGGTTGGCGTGCTACCAAATGCTCGGGCAGGCCCAGCTCGCGGCCGGATTGGCGCACCTCGTCCTTAAAGAGGTCGCGCAGGGGCTCCACGATTTCCTTGAAGTCCACGAAATCAGGCAGGCCGCCTACATTGTGATGGCTCTTGATGGTGGCAGATTCGCCGCCCAAGCCGCTTTCTACAACGTCAGGATAAATGGTGCCTTGGGCCAAGTAGTCCACAGCACCAATCTTTTTAGCTTCTTCTTCAAAAACGCGAATGAACTCTTCGCCGATAATCTTGCGCTTGCGCTCCGGCTCGGTCACACCGGCCAGCTTGCTGTAGAAGCGCTCGCGAGCATCCACGCAGATGAAGTTAATATCAAATTGGCCACCCTCGCCGAAAACAGCGCACACCTCTTCGCGCTCGTTTTTGCGCAGCAGGCCGTGGTCTACGAATACGCAGGTCAGCTGCTTGCCAATAGCCTTGGCCAGCATGCCAGCGCACACGCTAGAGTCAACGCCGCCGCTCAGGGCGCATAACACCTTGCCAGAGCCGATTTTAGCCTTCAGCTCCTTCACGGTTTGCTCTACGAAGGAATCCATCTTCCAGGTGCCTGCGCAACCGCATACATTGTAGACGAAATTGCTCAGCATCTTGGTGCCGTTTTCTGTGTGCAGCACTTCGGGATGGAACTGCACTGCATACAGCTTGCGCTCAGCATCCTCAGCAGCTGCAACGGGGCAGTTGGGAGTATGAGCAGTAATTCTAAAGCCGGGAGCAACCTTTTCAATATAATCATTATGGCTCATCCAGCAAATATTCTTTTCGGGAATGTCGGTAAACATGGGGCTGGTAGTGTCGATGTCCACCAAGGTCTTGCCATATTCACGCTCCGGTGCCACGCACACATGACCGCCCAAAAGATGACTCATGAGCTGGCTGCCATAGCAAATGCCCAACACAGGCACGCCCCAGGTGAAAATTTCCGGGTCAATGGAGGGGGAATCAGGCAGATAGGCGCTGTTGGGGCCACCGGTGAAGATGATGCCCTTCAGATTTTCCTTAGCCTTGATATCTGCTAAGCTGTGGGTATAGGAAACGATTTCGCAGTATACGCCGCACTCGCGTACACGTCTAGCAATCAGCTGGTTATATTGGCCACCAAAGTCGATGACCAGCACCATTTCTTGGGATTTGGTTGTCATGCTGCACACTCCTTCTCTTCTATAAAAATGTAAATAATCTAACGTTTTTATTATAGTAGATATTAACACAAAAAGAGGTAAAAATCAATGCAAAAGGCCCCTTTGGCAGATGTTTTCTACCAAAGGGGCTGCTTTATGCATTAAGAAGGTGTAAAACGTTCGGATTTTGCTCTGTTTTAGACGAAAAGAGCTTGCAGGGCCTGCTCCAGTGTTTTCACTTTGATGATTTTGGCATCCACATTGGGCAAGCGCAATTGACTGTCCGGCACGATGAATTTGGTAAAGCCCAAATTCACGCCGTCCAAAATGCGCCGTTCCGGCGCGCTGACGCGCCTTACTTCGCCGGTGAGCCCCACCTCGCCAAAGCAGAGCACACCCTTGGGCACAGGACGATTGCGGTAGCTGCTCACCAAAGCCGCTGCCACCGCTAAATCGGCGGCTGGCTCGCTGACGCGCATGCCGCCCACCACATTCACATAGGCATCATACATGCCAAAGTCCAGGCCAAAGCGACGCTCCAAGATGGCCAGCAGCATATTCACCCGATTGTAGTCAAAGCCCACCGCTGTGCGCCGGGGCATACCGTAGGGCGTTTTGGCAACTAACGCTTGGAACTCCACCATGATGGGGCGGTTGCCTTCCATGCAGGCGCCGATGAGGCTGCCTGCTGCTTCGCCGTCACGATCCTCCAAAAAGAGGCCTGCCGGGTTAGCCACCTCGGCCAAGCCCCCGGCCTCCATGGCAAAAATGCCACTTTCTTCCGTACTACCGAAGCGATTTTTCAGCGCACGCAGCACCCTGAAGGCGTAGGAACGATCACCCTCGAATTGCAAAACCACGTCCACCATGTGCTCCAAAAGCCGTGGCCCCGCAATATTGCCATCCTTGGTCACATGACCGATGACCATAACTGCAATGTTCGTAGTCTTGGCAAACTGCAGCAGCTTAGCGGTGCATTCACGCACTTGGCCCACGCTGCCCGCGGCCGTGGGCAACTCGGCGTTGTACATGGTCTGAATACTATCGATAATGAGTAATTGGGGCTGTACCGCATGTGCTTGCGCCAAAATAGCATCCAAATCAGTGGCCGTCATAATGAGCAAGTTCTCATTGGCACTTGCTCCGCCTAAGCGCACAGCGCGCATGGCGGTCTGCTCCTCGCTTTCTTCGCCGCTGACATAGAGCACTTTTATGCCACGCTGACCAAAGCGCAGGCCGGCATCCAGCAAAATCGTCGATTTGCCTATGCCGGGCGTACCGCCTAAAAGCACCAAGCTGCCAGGGACAACGCCCCCACCTAGCACTCTGTCAAACTCGTGAATACCCGTGGCAAGGCGCTCCACCTTCACTTGAGCCACGCTGGCAATGGTGCGAGGCTTGATTTTTTCGCTGCCGGTGGGTAAATAGCTCTTGCTATTGCGCCCAGCGGTAGTGACCTCGGCCTCCTCCACCAAGCTATCCCAGGCACCACACTCCGGGCAGCGTCCTAGCCATTTAGCTGTGGTGTAACCACAGCTTTGGCATACAAATTTATATTTCGTCTTCGCCATTTAGCCCTCTGCCCCCTTGCTTGCCTGCACGGACTGAGCCTCAGGCGCCACCTGCTCCAAGCTTACCTTGGCATTCACAGGGATTTCCACCAGAAACTGGGCTCCCTCCAAGGCAGTGTGGAAAACCAGCTCCTTGCTGCCCGGCATCGCCTCTGCCAAAAGCTTGTCACCTTTGCGGAACTTGCCGGCCAAGAATAAGTCGCTGATGGGGTCCTCCACCAGCTTGCGCAGGGCCCTGCGCAAGGGACGAGCACCATACTTGCTGTCACTGCCCTCCCTGAGGAGCAATTCCCTAGCGCTAGGCATGAGCTCGATGGAAAGGCCGTTAGAGGCCATGCGCTCATTGAGCTCGGCAACGAGATTGTCAGCGATGCGCTCCAATTGCTCACTGCCCAAGGGATTGAAGACTAAAATTTCGTCCACACGATTCAAAAATTCCGGACGGAAGAGGTGCTTGATTTCGCCCAAGACCTGCTCCTTGCGACCAGCGAGCTCGCTGGTCGCGCTGGCTGCAAAGCCTAATGGCTTGGTCATAGCCAGACGCTGTGCACCCGCATTGCTGGTCATGATGATGACAGCATTGCGGAAATCCACAGTGCGACCTTGGCCATCGGTCAGGCGGCCATCCTCCATAATCTGCAGCAGCAGATTGAACACATCGGGATGGGCCTTTTCGATTTCGTCCAGCAGCACCACGCAGTAGGGCTTGCGCCGCACTGCGTCCGTCAACTGGCCGCCCTCATCGTAGCCCACGTAGCCCGGAGGCGCGCCGATGAGGCGAGCCGTGGTGTGTTTTTCCATATACTCGCTCATATCAAAGCGCAGCATGGCTCTTTCATCACCAAAAAGCTCCTGTGCAAGCGCTTTAGCCAACTCGGTCTTGCCCACACCAGTGGGCCCCAAAAAGAGGAAGGAGCCCACGGGGCGATTTTTATCCTTGAAGCCGGCCCGCGCCCGGCGTACCGCCTTGCTTACGGCCTGTACAGCCTCATTTTGGCCGATAACCCGCTTGGTAAGACGAGTGTCCAGCTCTAAAAGCTTAGCGCTTTCGCTTTCTGTCAGCTTGGCCAGCGGGATGCCCGTC
>SFRS01000018.1 GCA_004562175.1 bacterium
GATACAGCGAGCTTTGTCAGATATCGTAAAGCAATTTGCCAATTCCTCTTGCCTTGGGTCGATATCGGCAATCTTAAAGCCCTTTGTCACTGGGAAGCCCTCGCGAATCATGCCGCGGATGATTCCCGTTAAGGTCGCTTCCACTGGCACTACTTCCCCTGACGCGGTGGTTATCTCCGCAATAACCTGTCCCTTTTCCACAAGACTACCAATATCCTGCACAATGTGTAAAACGCCTGCAACAGGCGCATGTAGCACCCGTTCCTTGCCGTAGCCGGCAATGATGCCGGGGATGCCGCTATTAGGCGCAGCACTACCTTGCGTAATCACGCGCCCCAGATTGTGCCCTCGCTTGGTCTCCACCACTGCGTGCACATCCGTGCCCGCCTCAAAGCCAGGCCCTAGGGCGATGGTAAGAGGTGCCATCTCCATGGTCGTGCCTAAATTCCTTTTCGCAATGATTGCATCAATCACAATATCCGGCTGTAAAATTTGTACGCAGCTAGCCTTTTCATCCACGAAGATGGGTACCTGCCCCTCTTGCCACACCGCCACAGCTTCGCTGAGGCTGTGGATCAAAACGCCGGTCATACCTTCCACAGTAGCCTCGCCTGCATATACCGCTTCACACAAGGCAACCTGTCTCCTGATGGCTGCAGGATGGGCACATTCCAAAACCAAGGGCGTGAAGCCACTGCGCCACAGGCGATGAATCACGCCCGTGGCCAAATCGCCACCACCACGCACTACAATTCGTACATTTTGCATTTTTATGCTCCTTCACTCATTCTCTAGAAGTTAATTTTCTCAAGCCATAAAATATATACGCTTAGCAGCCACTCGGAGCCAAGCCCCGTAGCCATATTCGGTCATAATCCATTCCTTGAGCCACAAGCAGCTCTTGCATGGCTTTGGCCTGGGCTTGGTCTACTAAATCACATTTATTCAAAGCTATATAATAGGCCCGGGAGCCAACCGCCTTCCGACTCCCCTGCTCACTTAATAAAATTTGCGCGAGCTTGGTTTCGTCCAGTAACAAATTACAGCTAGAAGCAAAAAGCTTTTGTCCCAGCTGCCAACGAAAGCAGCCCTCCTCCAAGCTTTTGCCCAAGGCATCCAAGCCTGCCACCGCAATCACAATATCACTTTCCCCTAGCAGCACGGGCTCGTGCTCCGCCGGCAGCTTGCAAGGCATTTGCTTGGCGCCATCAGCCTCGATTAAAGCCACATCGCAGGCCTGCAGAGCTTCATTTTGCAGCTTCTCAGCAGGTGCAATCAGCTTGCCCGTACCAGCCTCCAGCGAGCCGATAATTCCATACTGACCCTGCCGCCATAATTGTTCCAATTCCTGTAGAGTGGTCGCATATTCGCGTGCCACAGCATTAGTTCCATCCTTAGCCCGCGGCAACCAAATGTGCGTTGTTGTCAGAACCACAACCCTTTTGCCCTGCTCGGCAAAATGCTCTGCCAGCTCATACATAATGGTGGTCTTGCCACCGCCACCAACGAGAGAGATGATGTGCTTCTTATTATCATGTAAAAAATTCCAAGGACATGTGAGCATGCTCCGTCCTCCTACCTTGAGTTCAGATAAACATATTATATCAAATATTTTTCCAGCCCTCAATTGTGCCTGAACAGTCAATGCCTTGTATTAGTATTTCTAATGGATAAATTAAATATTGCATTCCTACTATGTGGAATGTAGACGGAATAATAAAATTGTAATTGTTGTTTTTTAAGGAACCGTCGTGTCCCTAGTAATTACCTTGCAATTCTAGAAAACAGACATGAACTAAAAAAGCAGTCACTCCTGCAAGTGACTGCTTCTTTAATACCTTCTCTTGTACATTCAATGCGGACAAAAGTGCTGAGTTTTTATCCTACCTGAAATTCTACCAAAAAGAACGTTCGCTTTATCTAATTTTATTAATCCTGTCCGGGAACCTTCAGTACGGCGCCGGTAGCAGCGGAGGTAACCAGAGCTGCATAGCGTGCCAAGTAACCGGATTTTACCTTCGGCTCGGGGCAAACCCATTTAGCACGGCGTTCGGCCAATTCCTCATCGGTCAGCTTCACGTTCAGGGTGCGGTTCGGAATATCAATTTCGATGATATCCCCATTTTCAATCAACGCAATGTTACCACCCTCGCGAGCTTCCGGGGAAATGTGACCAATGCAAGCACCGCGGGTAGCGCCGGAGAAGCGACCATCGGTTAAGAGGGCAACGTCCTTGTCATGACCCATACCAGCCAGCACGGAGGTGGGATTCAGCATCTCGCGCATGCCGGGACCACCCTTCGGACCTTCGTAGCGAATAACAACTACGTCACCGGATTGTACTTCCTTGCCGCAAATTGCTGCAATAGCTTCATCCTCGGAATTGTATACCTTGGCCGGACCACTGAATACCTTCATGGTGGGGTCAACAGCGGATTCCTTAACAACGGAGCATTCCGGAGCAATATTGCCCTTTAAAACAGCGATGCCGCCGGTCTTGTTATAGGGATTCTCGATGCTGTGAATGACATCGGGGCGTTGAATTTCAGCATGCTCGATAATTTCGCCAATAGTCTTGCCGCTAACGGTAGCGCAATCCTTGTTGATGATGCCCAAGCGATCCAATTCATGCATAACAGCAGGAATACCGCCAGCTTCGTTCAAGTCGATAATATGGTGGCTGCCACCGGGGGACAGCTTGGTCAGGTAAGGAGTGTGCTTGGAGATTTCGTCGAAGAGCTCCAAGGGCAGCTGCAGACCAGCTTCATGAGCAATAGCGGGCAGATGCAGAGCAGTGTTGGAGGAGCCGCCAATAGCCATATCCACAGTAATGGCGTTCTTGAAGGCTTCCATAGTCATGATATCGCGGGGGCATTTGTTTTCAGCAACCAGCTTCATTACAGCCATGCCAGCATGCTTAGCCAGAGCGATACGTTTGCCGTTATAAGCAGCGGGGATGGTACCATTGCCGGGCAGACCCATGCCCAAAACCTCGGTTAAGCAGTTCATGGTGTTTGCGGTGAACAGGCCGGAGCAGGAGCCACAGCCAGGGCAAGCGCAATGCTCGATTTCGCTGAGCTGACAAGCATCAATTTGGCCGGATTCAAAGCGACCTGCTGCTTCAAAAACAGTGGAAACGCTGATATCCTTGCCGTGCAAACGGCCGGGCAGCATGGGACCACCGCTTACTACTACGGCAGGAATGTTCAAACGAGCGGCTGCCATGAGCATGCCAGGAACAATCTTGTCGCAGTTGGGAATCAAAATCAAGCCATCAAAGGCATGACCATTGGCCACAGCCTCAATGGAGTCAGCAACCAGCTCACGGCTGGCCAGAGGATACTTCATGCCATCATGACCCATAGCAATACCATCGCAAATGCCGATAGCAGGGAATTCGATGGGAGTACCGCCGGCTTCCAAAACACCATATTTAGCTGCTTGAGCGATGGTGTCCAAATGCATATGGCCGGGGATGATTTCGTTGGCGGCACAGCAAATGCCGATTAAAGGTTTTTGTAATTCTTCTTCAGTATAACCCATGGCATAAAACAGAGAGCGATGGGCTGCGCGGGTGGAACCTTTTTTTACTTCTATACTGCGCATATTTTCAGACCTCTTTCCCTAGTAAAATAAATCATGTCTTTACAGACATAGTAAGACCACAGAAGGGTACTTAAAGAATTTTACATTTTTTGGGAGCAAAAGTCAAATTTTATGGACTAAAATCATTTAGTTTGAGTAAATTCAATGGTCAAAGCTCTATTTTAGTTACAATGCTTACACTTTTAAGTAAAAGTTCTCAAAGATTTCACTGTATAAAGCTTCTTAGTAGGTTATAATGGAAGGGACAGATTTTTGGCTTTCGGAGGTTTTATTATGCAAACTAAGCTTACCCAATTATTAGGCATTAAATATCCCATTATTCAAGGTGGCATGGCATGGACCAGTGACGCAGTTTTGGCGGCAGCTGTTTCCAACGCCGGTGGTGCCGGTATTATTGGCAGCGGTGGTCGTACCGTGGAATGGACTCGCGAAGAGGTGCGCAAGGCCAAGGAGCTGACCAGCAAGCCCTTTGGTGTGAATGTGATGCTCATGGCTCCCAATATCGCTGAAATTATCGACATGCTTTGCGAAGAAAAGGTGGCCTTTGTTACCTTGGGCGCAGGCAATCCCGTGCCCCATATTGAAAAATTCCATGCTGCTGGCATCAAGGTTATTCCTGTTGTGCCCAATGTGAAGCTGGCACAGCGTATTGAAGCAGCCGGGGCCGATGCTATGGTTGTGGAAGGTATGGAGGCAGGTGGTCATATTGGCAAGCAAACCACCATGGCTTTGATGGAAAATGTGCTTCCCAATGTGAAGAATATTCCTGTACTGGTTGCAGGCGGCATCAGCGATGGTCGTGCCTTGGCCGCAGCTCTGGTGATGGGCGCTGACGGCGTGCAAATGGGCAGTCGCTTCCTCCTGACTACTGAATGCCCTGCACATCCTGCTGCTAAGGAAGCCATCATCAAGGCTACTGATACGGACAGCGTGGCTACCGGTTACAGCCGTAATTTGGGTGTGCGCTGCTTGGCTAACGCCTTTACAGATGCTTATACTGCTAAGGAAATCGCCGGCGCACCTAAGGAAGAGCTCATGGCCATGGGCACTGGTACCAATCGCCGCGGCATTATGGAGGGCGACACCGAAAACGGCACCGTGATGGTTGGTCAAAGCTTGAATGTGCTCAACGATATCATGCCCTGCAAGGATGTCATCGAGCGCATCATTTGCGAAGCTAAGCAAGCACTTGAACGTGCCAGAAGTATCGAGTTTTAAGTAAGAAGGGCCATGCTGTGGCACTGCCATGGCATGGTTTTCTTTCTCTTCTACCCAAGAAATTTTTGCTATTGGGGCTCATGGTAATTGCAATTTGACCTGAAATAAGATATCATAATATGTAGTGCATAAAATTTACGAAAAGAGGTTACTTTAATGAAAAAATATTTACTGACTCTGGTGATGACTTTGGTTTTGGCTTTGGGCTGCATGGGCTCCGCCTTTGCTGCTGAAAGCAATCTGGTTGGCTATGTTAATGTGGAGCGCGTGTTCCGCAACCATCCTGATATGCAAGCAACCATGAGCGTTTTGAAGCTGGAACGCCAAAAGGCACAACAAGAGTTTGAAGCTAAAGCTCCCAGTTTAGACGATAAGGGCAAACAAGAGCTGGGCCAAAAGTTGAGCGAGCAAGTTGACAAAAAGGAAGCTTCCCTGCTGAATCCCATTCGTGCAGCTATCCGTAAGGCTATTGCCGAGGTTGCCAAAGCTCATGGTATTGCCAATGTAGTTGACGCTAGCGCTATGGTTTATGGCGGTATGGATTTGACCGATGAGGTTATGGCTCAAGTTAACGGCGCAAAGAAGTAATTTGTTATTCATAAAAAAAGCAGTCACTTGTACAGGTGACTGCTTTTTTATATGCATTTGACTTAAGCTTTTGTAAAATTTACGGCTTGCGTCTCCCCTTGTCTTCTCCGTGACCAGTGGGATGGTAATACTTGGTGCCAAGGAGCTCATCGGGTAGATATTGCTGCTGCACCCAACCTCCAGGGAAATCATGAGGATATTTATAGGTCAGGCCATGGCCAAGGGCCTTAGCGCCGGGATAATGAGCATCGCGCAAATGCTTGGGCACACTGCCACAGTTGCGACTACGCACGTCCTGACGGGCGCTGGCAATGCCCATGTAGGCGCTGTTGCTCTTGGGAGCGTTAGCGATGTAGCACACTGCCTCGGCGAGGGGAATTTGCGCTTCAGGCCAGCCGACGAAGTCGGCTGCTTGGGCCGCTGCATTGGCGACCACGAGAGCCTGTGGGTCTGCCAGACCCACATCCTCGGCGGCGCAGATGACAATGCGGCGGGCAATAAAGCGCAAATCCTCGCCGCCCTCAATCATGCGCGCCAAGTAATGCAGCGCCGCGTCCGCGTCGCTGCCCCGCATGCTCTTAATAAAGGCACTGATAATATCATAATGCTGGTCGCCCTTTTTGTCGTAGCGCTGCATAGCAGTACCGATGACGCTGCGCAGTACCTCAGGAGTGAGCAAGCGCTCACCCTCACCCACTGCTGGCAGCATGAACTCTGCCTGCTCTAGGATATTGAGCGCGCCGCGGGCGTCGCCCGCAGCAAAGTCCGCAATAATTCGCAGGGCCTCCGGCTCTGCTTGAAAGCTATTGCCAAAGCCCCGCTCGCTGTCAGCGATTGCTCGCTGCAAAATCTGCACCAAATGCGTAGGCTGCAGCTTCTCTAAGCGCACCACCTTCATGCGGGAAAGCAAGGGTGAATTGATTTCGAAGAAGGGGTTTTCTGTGGTGGCACCAATGAGCACGATGGTGCCATTTTCCACATAGGGCAGCAGCACATCCTGCTGTGCCTTATTAAAGCGATGAATCTCATCGATGAACACGATGGTGCGCCCCATGCCACGGCGCTGCTCCTCCTGAGCCTTGGCGATGAGCTTGCGCAGCTCCGGCACGCCGCTGGACACGGCGTTGATGGAGACGAATTGCTCGCCGGTCACGTGGGCAATGACTTGCGCCAGCGTGGTCTTGCCCGTGCCCGGCGGCCCATAAAAGAGCACCGATTGGAGCATATCACGCTCAATCATCCGCCGCAAAGGACTCCCCTTGCCCACGGCCTTTTCCTGGCCCACAAAATCACCGAGCTTCTCAGGCCGCATGCGGTCCGCAAGCGGTTTCGTCTGTCTTTGTTCACTTGCGAATAGATTCGTAAATAAGCTTTCCATAAAATAGTCTCCTCAAGTTTTATAACTTCGAACAAGGTGGTCTAGAAAGTATTAGATACGAGCAAAATTGAGGAGTCGTACTAGAGGTACGTCGACGAAATTTTGTGAAGTAGATGATGCTTTATAGGCCGCCGCTATTTATCGTCTATAAAAATTAATCCCCACAATGCCGTCCTAAACTCCATGTTTTGAACCTGCATGTGCAGGTGGGTGCCTTCTCTCCAATCGCAAAAGTCCACTCAAAGGAGGCTGGTTTTTGAAAGGAGAAGTATCAGGCTCCCTAGGTTAGAGTGTTGGCTCAAAACCTGTGGAGCAACGTAACGAACATCGCAGGGAATTATTAAGCTAATTTGTTGTTCAGTGTCAGCTGCTATCTTCTGCACCCGACATACATATAATATCAAATGTGAGCCATTTTTTCAAGAAAAAAATCCCCATTCGGCAAAAATGCCAAACGGGGATTATTGCAAATTCCTAAAATCGTTCAGAAGGTATTAGATACGAGGAACGGCGAGGAGTCGTACTAGAGGTACGTCGACGAGCCGTGACGAAGTAGATGATGCCTTATGGACGATTTTTATTTTTGTTCCTTCTTCATCAGGAGAGAGGTTTTAATGTGCAGCTCACGCAGTTGCTTGTCGTCAACATCGTTAGGAGCTTGGGTCATCAAGTCGGATGCGCTTTGAGTCTTCGGGAAAGCGATAACGTCGCGGATGGAGTCACGTTGAGCCATGATCATGATCAAGCGGTCCAAACCGAAGGCCAGGCCACCATGGGGAGGAGCACCATATTCGAAGGCGTTCATCATGAAGCCAAATTTCTCTTGTGCTTCTTCATCGGTCAGGCCGATTGCCTTGAAGATAGCCTTTTGTACTTCACGACGATGGATACGGATGGAGCCACCACCGATTTCGGTGCCGTTGAGCACCATATCATAGGCCTTAGCATATACCTTGCCGGGGTCTGTTTCCAAGAGCGGCAGGTCTTCGTCGCGAGGAGAGGTGAACGGATGGTGCATAGCCACATAGCGTTTTTCTTCCTCGTCGTACTCGAACATGGGGAAATCAACAACCCAGGTGAAGGCCAGCTCGTTGGGGTCAATGAGGCCCAGACGTTTAGCCATTTCAATACGCAGTGCGCCCAAAGCAGCAGCTACTACGGAGGGTTTATCTGCTACGAAGAACAGCAAATCGCCGGGCTCTGCCTTGGCAGTTGCCAGGATGCCATCCATTTGCTCCTTGGTGAAGAATTTAGCGATAGGAGATTTAATGGTGCCATCTGCCAAGTATTGGATATAAGCCAAGCCCTTAGCACCATAGATAGCAACAAAATCCTTCAGATGGTCAGCTTCACGGCGAGGAATATTAGCATAGCCCTTAACGTTGATAGCCTTAACTTGACCACCGTTTTCGATTACAGAACGGAATACGGTGAAGTCAGCATCCTTAACAGCATCAGCCATGTTAACCAGCTCCATGCCAAAGCGCAGGTCCGGTTTGTCGCTGCCATAGCGGTCCATTGCGTCATCCCAGGTCAGACGTTGGAAGGGAATCTTGATTTCCTTGCCCAGTGCACCCTTGAAGATGTGATAAATGAGGCCTTCCATGAGCTCCAAAATTTCATCAACGCTCATGAAGGACATTTCCATATCCAGCTGAGTGAATTCCGGTTGACGGTCAGCACGCAGGTCCTCATCGCGGAAGCAGCGAGCGATTTGGAAATAACGCTCCATGCCGGCAACCATCAAGAGCTGCTTGAAGATTTGCGGGGATTGGGGCAATGCATAGAATTTGCCGGGGTTTACACGGCTGGGAACCAAATAGTCACGTGCACCCTCGGGAGTGGATTTGCACAGCATGGGGGTTTCGATTTCCAGGAAACGATGCTCGTCCAAATAGTCGCGCATCAGCTTTGCTACCTTGTGGCGCAAAATCAGGTTGCGTTGCATTTCCGGACGGCGCAGGTCCAAATAACGGAACTTCAGGCGCAGGTTTTCATCGGTATCGATGTCGTCTTTAATATAGAACGGAGGGGTTTTAGCCTTGTTCAGTACTTCGATTTCACTAGCCAAAACTTCGATGGTACCGGTGGGGATATTTTCGTTGATGGTATCCTCATCACGCAGACGTACCTTACCCTCTACCTTGATTACATATTCATTACGAATATCCTCGGCAGTTTTGAAGCTGGAGCCTGCGGATTCAGGGTCAGCAACTACTTGCACAATGCCGCTGCGGTCACGCAGATCGATAAAAATCAGTCCGCCGTGGTCACGACGCTTGGAAACCCAACCGCACAGAATGACCTTCTCACCGGCTTGGTCTTTGCCCAGCTCACCACAATGGTGGCTGCGTTTTTCATTAATCATGTTTAGCACCTCTACTTATGAATTATAAAGAATTGAAATAGTTAATTATGTCATCAAGGGCGATTTCCTGTTGCTCACTAGTACCCATGTTACGCACGGTTACAGCCTTGCGAGCAACCTCGTCCTCGCCAAAAATAAGCACTTGCTTGGCTTGGAATTTATTGGCCTGCTTCATTTGGGCCTTCATGCTGCGACCAAAGAAGTCGTATTCCACTTTGAAGCCTGCACGGCGCAGCTCAATGCCGGTCTTAAAGGCCAAGGTGAAGTTTTCCTTTTTGGGGCACACGATGTAAGCATCGATGGTTTCGTCAAAA
>SFRS01000019.1 GCA_004562175.1 bacterium
CTTTGTGATGTTTTGCTGATGGGTGTGCGCGGTCAAAAAGAGCTGGATACCGGTGTCCGCCAGCACTGAAGCCACCGGGAATCATCACAATTTGGGAATTATTGATATATTTAACCATTGCTTCCACGGACTCTTCAATGGCAGCAGCGGTCAGATTGCGAATAATAAAGGTCTTAGCCTCGGCCCCAGCAGCTTCAAAAGCACGGGCACTGTCGTATTCACAGTTGTTGCCCGGGAACACAGGAATAAATACCCTGGGCTTAGCAATATTCACAGGAGCAGTCAAAGCCAGCTTAGCGGTGTACAGGGGCATGTTGATATCAGCAGGCTCCTCCACAGGGGGCAGGCTGTCCGAGAAAATCTTTTGCAGAGGCTCGCGATAAGCAGCAAGCGCCTTGTCAGCAGCAATCACAGTGTCGTTGATGGCAATGCCTTGAGTTGCAGTAGTGTGGCCCAGCACCATGTAATCCAAACCGGCGAAAATTTCCTCCGGGTCCACGCCAGCAGCCAGCTCTAGCACCATGCCACCGGGCTGCAAAGTGAAGAGGCTTTCCGGATCATGGAAGGGCTTAATGAACTCAAAGCCCAGCTCGTTGCCCATAGCCATGGTGGTTACAAGAGCTGCGATGCCGCCCTCTTTCACAGCAGCAGCAGCCTGAATCTTGCCTGCTTCCATTGCTGCATGCACAGCGGTCAAATTCTTGCGCAGAGCGGCGAAATCCAGCACCTCTGCATTGTCACGCAGGCAGGACAGGAAGATGACCTCATCCCCTGCTTCCTTGAACTCAGCAGAAACAGCCTTCTCGCCGTCGATAACACCCACTGCGAAGGAAACCAGCGTGGGCGGAACAGTTTTATCCATAAAGGTGCCGCTCATGGAGTCCTTGCCGCCGATAGCAGGCAGCTCCAAAGCATCAAGGGTAGTGAAGGCACCTAAAAGGGCGCTGAAGGGTTGGCCCCAGCTGGTAGAATCGTGCAGCTTGGGGAAGTACTCTTGCAGAGTCAAGCGCAGCTTAGCAGGGTCAGCACCCAGTGCAGTTGCACGCACCACGGACTCAGTCACAGCATACATGGCGCCATGGAAGGGGCTCCAGCAAGCCACATCCGGATTATAACCACAGGCCATCACGGAAGCAGCAGTGGTATTGCCATGGAGCACAGGAATGCGACCCACCATGCCCTCGGCCGGAGTCAGCTGGGTCTTGCCACCAAAGGGCATCAGCACAGTGCCACGACCGATGGTGCTGTCGAAGCGCTCGGAGAGGCCCTTTTGGCTGCACACATTCAGGCGACCCATATTGGCCAACCAAGCAGCCTCCAAATCAGCGGCAGCAGTTACCTCAGCAGGCACGTGCTCGAAGACATTTTCAGCCTTCTCTTCGGCCACAGTCACATTGGTATGTTGGGCAACGCCGTTGGTGTCCAGGAAAGCACGGGACAGGTCCACAATCTTGTCCCCACGCCAGAACATCACCAGACGCGGCTCTTCCGTAACCTCGGCCACCACAGTGGCTTCCAGGTTTTCTTCATCAGCATATTTAATGAAAGCGTCACGGTTTTCGGCTTCAATAACCACAGCCATGCGCTCCTGGGATTCAGAAATAGCCAGCTCCGTGCCGTCCAAGCCCTCGTACTTCTTGGGCACCTTGTCCAAATCAATTACAAGGCCATCGGTGAGCTCGCCAATAGCCACGGAAACGCCACCGGCACCAAAGTCGTTGCAGCGTTTAATCATAGCAGTCACAGCAGGATTGCGGAACAAGCGTTGAATCTTGCGCTCGGTGGGCGGATTACCCTTCTGTACCTCGGCACCGCAGCTCATCAAGGAGTCCACAGTGTGCTCCTTGGAGGAACCGGTTGCACCACCGCATCCGTCGCGACCGGTCTTGCCACCTAAGAGGATAACGATATCGCCAGCAGCAGGACGCTCACGGCGCACTGCACTGCGGGGAGCAGCACCCATAACGCCGCCGATTTCCATACGCTTAGCTACGAATTTATCATGATAATATTCTTGTACATGGCCCGTCGCCAAGCCAATTTGGTTGCCATAAGAGCTGTAGCCAGCAGCAGCGCCGATGGTAATCTTGCGCTGGGGCAGCTTGCCCGGCAGGGTTTCACTTACAGGAGTGCGAGGATCGGCGCAGCCAGTAACGCGCATTGCTTGGTATACATAAGAACGACCGGACAGGGGATCGCGAATGGCACCGCCAAGGCAAGTAGCAGCACCGCCGAAGGGCTCGATTTCTGTAGGATGGTTGTGGGTTTCGTTCTTGAACATCACCAGCCAATCCTCAGTCTTGCCATCCACTTCGATGGGCACCACGATGGAGCAAGCGTTGATTTCCTCGGATTGGTCCAAATCCTCCAGCTTGCCTTCCTTGCGCAGCTTCTTCATGCCGATGACAGCAATATCCATCAAGGTTACAGGACGCTCGGTGTTCTCGCCATACACAGCGTCACGAGCAGCCATATATTTGTCATAAGCCTCTTGCACGGGCTTAGTGAAGGTGCCGGGCACAATGTCCACATCCTCGATTTGGGTCATGAAGGTGGTGTGGCGGCAATGGTCGGACCAATAGGTGTCCAGCACGCGAATTTCGGTGATGGTGGGCTCACGATGCTCTTCATTGAAATATTTTTGGCACCAGAGCAAATCCTCAAGGCTCATAGCCAAGCCCATTTCCTTGCGCAGAGCTTCGGCCTCATCCTTTGTCATGGTCAAAAAGCCTGCTACGGATTTTACCTTTTCCGGCTCCTCGCAGGTGCTGATCAAGGTTTCCGGCTTAGCCTGCTCTGCTTCACGAGCTTCGATGGGGTTGATGCAATAAGCCTTAATCTTGTCCACGTCCTCAGAGCTGAGCTTGCCTTCTAAAACATATACCTTGGCAGCAGCCACCATGGGGCGTTCTTTTTGGGTAATCAGCTGAATGCATTGCTCGGCAAAGTCCTCCCTCTGGTCGTATTGACCGGGCAACAGCTCCACTGCAAAGGCTTGTTCCCCTGCTGCCAGCTCCAAGCTTTCCTCCACCACGGTGTCCACGGGCGGCTCGGACAGCACCAAAGCCTTGGCCATGGCGAACTCCTCGTCGCTCAGGCCCATCACATCATAACGATTAATAATGCGGATATTTTCCAGAGCACCCATGCCCAGATTGTTGCGCAAATCGGCCAGCAAGCCATGTGCTTCAACGGCAAAGGCATCCTTCTTCTCCACATAGATTCTTCTGATACTACTCATATCCAAATCCTCCAGTCCAACAAAAAGTGTATTTCGAGGTATTTACTTACAGTTTCGTATATATTTTAACACATTTTGAGAGTTTGTCCAATATATAGTGGATAATATTCGCAGTTTATCGAACATTTTGCGCCCCTGTGGCTAAATAATTCGCTATCTATCCTTTTGATAGAGAAAAATTCCGATGCCGGCGAGAATGGCCAGAATGCCCACCAATTGCTGCAGAGTAATGACCTCACCCAAAAGCACGTAGCCCAAAAAGCAGGTGCCCACGGTCTCCCCCAAAATGCTCATGGAAATCACCGTGGCGCTGAGCCATTTTAAAAGCCAGTTGAAAATGAGCTGGCCTAAAATGGTGGAAACCAAGGCCAAGCCCAAAAAGCAGAGCCAGGTTTGGCAGGTATAGCCCGTGAAGGCGTCACCGCAGGCCAAGCTGTATAGCCCTAGGAAAAACGCGCCACTGCTATAGCCCAGCACGGAATAGGGAATCACTCCCAAGCTGCGCCGTACCTGCTGCCCGATAAGGAAGTAGCCCGCGATAACAGCCGCGGCCACCAAGGCCATCACGTCGCCTAAAAAGGCACGCCAGCTGATGGCAAAGTCGCCCCAGCCGATGATGATGCTGCCACCAATGGCCAACAAACAGCCCAGCAAGCCTCCCCTGCTGCAGCGCTCCTGCCACAGCAAATAGCTGCCCAAGATAGTGAACAGGGGCTGCAGTGTTACTAAAACCACGGAGCTGGCTACTGAGGTGAACTTTAAGGACTCAAACCACAGCACGTAATGCACAGCCAGGATAAATCCTGACAAAATGCCCGTGTACAGCTGCTTGCGAGGCAAATTTGCCAATTGCTCACGATTTTCCCTTTTACATAAAAGTAAAGGCAGCAAAGCTACTGCTGCCACTAATAATCGATAAAAGGCGATAATGCCCGAGGGCGCCTCCGCCACCTTGGCAAAAATGCCTGAGGTGGAAAGGAAGAACACCGCCAGGGCCAAAATCACATAAGAAGTATATTTACCAGGAGTCATCTTATAAAATACCTGCTGCATACAGGGCGCAGAGGGATTTGCTGTCGTACAGCTCCCCTGCTGCTACCATTTGCTTGAGCTCCGCCGGAGTGAATGCCTGCACGCCAATGAATTCATCCTCATCGGTGTGTTGGGCAAATTTTTTCAAGCCCCATGCTTTATATAAATGAATAATTTCGTCAGAAAAGCCCGGCGTTGTGGCAATGCTCAGCAAATGCTGCCAGCCCTCGGCCTCGTAGCCCGTTTCCTCGCTCAGCTCCCGCTTCGCGCATTCCAGCTTGTCCTCGGCCTCGCCGTGGTCCAGCTTGCCGGCGGGGATTTCCCACAGCAGTGTGCCCAAGGGATAGCGGCACTGCTTCACCAAAACCACGCGCCCATCCTCCAGCACGGGCACGATGGCCACGGCGCCGGGATGGCGGATGTATTCGCGAGTGGTGTCGCTGCCATTGGGCAACGTCACATGGTCCCGCTGCACCTTTAAAAGGCGCCCGCTGAAGACCTCTTCATTGCTGCCCTCCACATAAATTTCGTCCAAGGCAGCTTCATGAAATTTTTTTAACATTTGGCTTTCACCTCTATAGTATGGCTTAGCTGAGTTAGGTACGAACTGAGTCCACTCAGCCGCCATTTTTGTTAGCTTTCTTTAGCTATCAGAAGCTTTTAGTAGCTTTTTTAATAGCTTTTAGTAGACGCCTTGCGTAAGTCAGCCTTCACGCCATCCGCAGCAAGCAGCAGCTCCGTGGCGCTTTCCAAAGCGGCACGGGAGGTAGCAGCTCCCGCAGTCATGCGCACCAGCTCCTGCAGGCGCTGGTTGTAGTCCAGCACGGCCAGCACCGTGGCCGTGCGCCCCTCGCTGCTGCGCTTTTCGATGTAGATATGATTATCAGCGAAGGCTGCGATTTGCGGCAAATGGGTGATGCACAGCACCTGTCCCACAGTGGCGATGGCGGCGATTTTTTCCGCCATCTTTTGGGCCGTCACCCCGCCCACCCCGGTGTCGATTTCATCGAACACCATGGTGCCCACTTGGGCGCTGTTCATGAGCACGGTTTTCATGGCCAAGGCGATACGGCTAAGCTCGCCGCCGGAGGCCACCTTCTCCAAATCATTCAGCGGCTCACCCAAGTTGCCGCTGAACAAAAAGCGCAGCCCATCCCGACCTGTGGCCGTGAAGCGCTCCAACGCCGTCAGCGCAATCTCAAAGCGACCATTGGGCATAGCCAAATCGTGAATATGGGTGGTAATGCTGGCACTGAGCGCAGCTGCACTGCGCTGGCGCTCCTTGGTCAGCGCGGCTGCGGCAACGCCCAGCCGCTTGGTGGCCTGCGCCAGCCTTTGCTGCGCCTTTTCTAACGCAGCTGCAATGTTTCGCAGCTGCTCCAGCTTCTCCTGCGTAGCCTCCAAGTAGCTCAGCACAGCTTCCGTGCTGCCCCCATATTTTTTCTGCAAGCGATAGATGGTGTCCAAGCGCTCCTGCACCTGGGTGGCCCGCTCCTCGTTGAAATCGCTGCGGCTCAAATAGTCCGCCAGCTCGCTCCGACAATCGTCCAAGTTGATCCAAGCGCTGTCCACTGCTTCCGCAAAGGCCCGCAAACGCTCGTCGTAACGGGCTGCGTATTGCAGCTCCTCCCGCACCCTGGCCAAACGGGATAGCACTGCGTCCTCCTCGTCCAGCTCGCCGTAAGCACTGTTCACAGCCTTGATAATTCTTTCGCCATTTTGCAGCAGGCGCGCTTCCTCCTCCAAGGAGTCTTCCTCGTCCACCACCAAACTAGCCTCGGTAATCTCGTTGATTTCCCATGCATAACGATCCATGAGCAAATCCTGCTTTTGGTTGTCCTGCTCCAGCTGGGCCAAAGCTCTTTGGGCCTCCACGTAAACGGCATATTCCTTTTTATAGGCCGCCAAAGCCTCCTGCAGGGCAGCGCCGCCAAAGGTGTCCGTCACCACGCGCGCTGCGTCAGCCTTGAGCAAGGCTTGATTCTCGTGCTGGCCATGAATATCTACCAAGGCTGTGCCGATTTGCTTCAGCACATTCAAGGGCACCTGCACCCCGTTGATGAGCGCGCGACTCTTGCCGGTAGCGCTAATTTGTCTTTTCAAAAACAAATCATCCTCCGGCTCGATACCCTGCTCGCGCAGAATGTTTTTGATGTCCTCCTGGTCTGCGATATCAAAAACAGCCTGCACCCACAGTCCCTCGGTGCCGCTGCGCACATAATCCACCGAAGCCCTGCCGCCCAAAACCAAGCCAAAGGCATCGATGAGAATGGACTTGCCCGCACCGGTCTCGCCGGTGAACACATTGAAGCCAGGGGTGAATTCCGCCTGCGCATCCTCTAATAATGCAAAATTGTGCACATGCAATGATTGCAGCATTTTTTCACCGCCTTAGCGATATTCCTTCAGGCGCTTGAGCAGGCTCACCACGCCCTCCTTATTCTCCACAGCCACAAAAACAGTATCGTCACCGGCAATGGTGCCCAAAATCTCCGGCCATTTCATGTAGTCCAAGGCGAAGGCCACAGATTGGGCTGTGCCCGGCAGGGAGCGAATGACCACCATGCTGTCGGAGGCTCGCACGCTGACAATGCTATCATGAAAGGTCCGCGCCAAGCGCTCCATGGTGAGCATCATGCCATGCTCCTTAGGATATGCATAATGATAGTGACCATTGGCATCGGGCACCTTCACCAGCATCAATTCCTTGATATCCCGAGAAACTGTGGCCTGGGTCACATCGATACCCTCACCACGCAGGGCGCTGGCCAAATCCTCCTGGGTCTCAATCTTATGGTTATCAATAATCTCTTTAATTTTTGCATGTCGGGTCATTTTCATGTTTATCACCTCATTTGCAATTTAAAACAACATTATTTACACATTCCGCATGAGCTTTTGCTGCCAGGTCTGGTAATAATCGCGACTGGTCAGGCGAATCAGCTTCATGGTATAGGGACTTTTTTCGATGCGCACATAGGTATCATCCTGTACCTCGATAACGTTTTCTCCGTCGCAGGACAGCATCATTTCCTCGCTGCCGGGCACGGCCTTCAGCTCGATGCAATCGGATAGGGGGATGACCAAGGCTCTGGCCGTCAGGGAATGGGCGCACACCGGGGTGATGACGCTCACATCCAGCTCCGGCATCACTAAGGGTCCACCAGCGGAAAGAGAATAAGCCGTGGAGCCTGTAGCGGTGGAAACAATCAGTCCATCCGCTGCATAACGACCGGAGGGCTTGCCATTGATATACATGCGCAAATGAGCCAGCTTGCTGAACATGCCCTTGGCCAAAACAAAATCGTTGAGGGCGTGAGCCGTTGTCAAAACGCTGCCTTCCTTGATTACAGTGGCCTGTAGCATTTTGCGCCTTTCGATGGTGTAATTTCCCTGAGCAAGCTTGCTGATGGCCTTGCGCATACCTGGCAAATCAATCTCTGCCAAAAAGCCCAGCTTGCCAAAGTTGATGCCAAAGGCCGGCACCCCCGCGGGCACCGTGTAGCGAGCCATTTGCAGCAGGGTGCCATCCCCGCCCAGGCTCACTGCCGCATCCAAGGACTGCAAATAATCATTATGCATGCCGGTGATGCTTTCCTTGTCGAAGCCTGCACAGCCAAATTCTCTAGCCACATCCTCCGGCAACAGGGGCTCCAGTCCCCAATCGCGGCACATTTCCACAAATTCCGGTAACGCTATATACACATTTTCTTTGCTTAAATTAGGAAAAATACCTAAGCGTTTTGCTTTCA
Organism: bacterium; assembly: GCA_004562175.1. Lineage (GTDB taxonomy): Bacteria > Bacillota > Negativicutes > Acidaminococcales > Acidaminococcaceae > Phascolarctobacterium_A. Next base: position 8,026 of record SFRS01000019.1, read on the forward strand.
TCTTTTGCCTCGGCTCCTATTGTTGTTTCTATTTATCCAAATCTCCGTGACTGCGCCCTACCAGCTCGGCCACATATGCAGCACTCACGGCGTCGTCCTCGCCTAGGGTCAAATGCAATAAATATTCAATATTGCCCTCAGGTCCCTTGATGGGCGAAAAATCCAGGCCGGCAATGCCGAAGCCTTCCTCCTTGGCAAAGGCAATCACATTGTTGATGACTTCCTCGTGGACCTTGGCGTCACGCACCACGCCCTTTTTGCCCACATTTTCCTTGCCCGCCTCGAACTGGGGCTTGATTAAAGCAATGACAAAGCCATCGCTCTTCAAAATTTTGTGGACCGCGGGCAAAATTTTATCTAGAGAGATAAAGGCCACGTCGATGGTGGCAGCATCCACCTGCTCCGGTAGGCTGTCCGCCTCCAAATAGCGCACATTGGTGCGCTCCATGTTGATGACCCGCTCATCGCTGCGCAGCTTCCAGGCCAATTGCCCATAGCCCACGTCGATGGCGTACACCTTGGCTGCGCCGTTTTGCAAAGCACAGTCCGTGAAGCCACCAGTGGAAGCACCAATATCGGCCACCACCTTGCCCTCCACGCTGATGGGGAAGATTTGCAGGGCCTTGGCCAGCTTCAGGCCACCCCTGCTCACAAAGGGCAGCTTATTGCCCAAGAGGCGAATCTGCACGTCGGGAGCCACCGGCGTCCCCGGCTTATCTATTTTTTGCTCGTTCACCAGCACCTGTCCC
>SFRS01000020.1 GCA_004562175.1 bacterium
TTTCCGCATTAGAAAGCTTGGAGCGGGAGCAGCTGGCGCGGGCTAGCTTCTTGAAAGAAGATAGTGCCAATTGAATGGTTAACTTCACTGTGAGTATATTTTTAGAGAACATTTGTTTCGAGTAACGTTTTGTTACTCATAAAAATTCAGCACATTTATTGCTATACAATAGACATATTGGTTGAGAGGGTGTCGGCCTAAGGCTGGCACCCTTTTGTCATCTTTGTAATAAAAATTTTGCAAGCAGGGAAAAGCTTATACTATGTCGAAATGTACTAGTAAATACTAGTGAAATCAGTGTATTTCAGCGGATATAGCTAGAAAAATAGCGGAAAGGAGTACAAAATGGCAAAGAAAGTGGTAATAATTGGCGGCGTAGCAACGGGCATGAAAACTGCTGCACGGTTGCGTCGTCGTGATAAGGATGCGGAAATTATTGTTTTAGAGCGGGGGCCGGAGCTGAGCTATGGCGCCTGTGGCTTTCCCTACTACATTGGAGGCGAGGTGAAGAGCTTTAATAGCTTTGACCATACGCCGCAGGGAGCAAAGCGGGATGCAGACTATTTTCGGACGGTGAAGGGAATTGATGCGCGCACTGGTTGTAATGTTGTTGCTATTGATCGAGCAAGTAAAAAGCTAACCTACGTAGAAGCAGGCGAGACTAAGGAATTGCCCTATGATGTGCTGGTTTTGGGCACTGGTGCTACGCCTGTGCGACTGTCATTGGAGAATGCTGATGCCAAGGGTATTCACAGCTTCTGGTTCCCCTGGGATGTGCATGCAGTTGAGGCAGAAATCAAGGAGCGCAATGTGACCGATGTGGTGATTATTGGCGCTGGCTTTATCGGTATGGAGTTGGCCGAGGCCTTTGTGCATCGCGGACTCAAGACTAGCGTTGTGGAAATGCAGGACAGGCTCCTGCCCCAAATGCTGGACAAGGAAATGTCCGACTTATTAAAGAAAAGCATCGCTAAAGAGCCTCTGAACTTGTACCTTGAGGAAAAAACCTTGGCCTTTGAGGCAGCGGACGGCTGGGTAACCGGCGTCAAGACCGATAAACGCACCATTCCGGCACAGCTGGTCATTGTGGCAGTGGGTGTGCGCCCTAATGTGGAGCTGGCCAAGGCTGCTGGCCTAGAAATTGGGCCTACGGGCTGCATTGCTGTGAATGAGTACTTGCAGACCAGCGACCCCAGCATTTATGCCGGTGGTGACTGTGCAGAAAATACCCATCGGGTGAGCGGAGCGAAAATCTTTACGCCTATGGGCTCCACGGCTAATAAGCATGGCAGGGTAATCGCAGATAATATTTGTGGCGATGGCATTAAATATCCCGGCGTTTTGGGCACGGGCGTATGCCGTATTTTTGGTGTTAGCGCCGGCGCTACTGGCCTTAACGAGCGTACTGCTGCTGCCGCTGGCTTGAAATTCAAGAGCGTGGTAGCACCTGGCTTTGATAGGCTGGGCTATATGCCCGGCGCAGGGCGCATTGTGGTGAAGCTTTTGGCTGAGGAAGGCACTGAGCGTGTTTTGGGTCTGCAGGCCGTGGGCGCTAACGTGGACAAGCGCATTGATACCATGGTGGCTGCGCTGAGCTTTGGCGCTACCTTGGAGGACTTGTCCAACCTTGATATTGCCTATGCACCGCCCTTTAATGGGCCCATTGATAATATCGCAACTGCGGCCAACATTCTGCATAACAAGATGACGGGCCAGATGCAAAGCATCAATCCTAAGGATTTTGAGGCTATGCGTGCTGATGGGGATTACCTTTTTGTGGATGTGCGCACGCCGAAGGAAGTGGCTATGAACCGTATTGCTGGTGTGCCTAACAGAGTGAATGTTCCCTTGAATCAGGTGCGTGAGTGCACTTTAGATTGCGACGAGGATAAGCAGATTATTACTGCCTGCCAGATTGATTTGCGTGGCTACGAGGCGGAGGTTATGCTGCGGGCTAAGGGGTTCAAGAATGTGAAGAGCTTGGAGGGCGGCATGAGCGGCTGGCCATACGCGACTGAGAGTGATAGGAAGTAAAAGTCACCGCGAACGAACTGATTGCTTATTATGAAATTCTTATGAAGAAATATAACTAAAGGAGGTTTAAGCATGAGTGAATTTAGCGAAAAAATGGGAATGGCAGCAGGTAATAATTTTAAGAGTGGCTTCAATTGCTGTGAGGCCATTGTAGAAACCTTCCGCAAGGAAGCTGGCGTAGAAATTGACGACAACGCCTTCCGCCTGTGCAGCGGCTTCGGCGGCGGCATTGGCCATGCCCGTGACCTGTGCGGCGCCATGGCTGGCTGCACCATGGTTATTAGCACCCTGGCCGGACGTAACCATCCCAGCGAAAAGCCCTTGGCAGAAATCTATCCCCTGACCTTGGAATTCCATGAACGCTTTAAAGAAGCCTTCGGCAGCTGTGCCTGCGGCGATTTGATGCCCTATGAATTCAACACCCGCGACCATCTGAAGAACTGCCTGAAGCTAGTGAACAAGGTGGCACAGCTCTTGGCGGTGTATCTGGAAGAAAAGGGATTATTAAAATAATTTTTAAATGTTAATAATGTAACAACGCACAGGCAAAAAGAGGTTAAATCCACTTTTTGCTTGTGCATTTTTGTGGGCAGTGTTACAATATAGCGTATATTAAAAATAAAAAGACACTACATGAAATGAGGGTGTAAACATGAAATTTGCAAAACGTATGGATGGCATGCAAGCCTCCGAAATCCGTGAGCTCTTAAAATTAACCGCAAAACCGGATATCATCTCCTTTGCTGGCGGTCTGCCTGCTCCGGAGCTGTTCCCCGTTGAAGAAATTGCCAAGGTTTCTCATGACCTGGTGCTGAAGGAAGGTCGTCAATTGCTGCAATATGCAACCACCGAAGGTCGTCCCTCCCTGCGCGCTAAAATTGCTAAACGCATGGCTGATAAATATCACACCGAGGTTGACCCTGATGACATTTTGATTACCACCGGTTCCCAACAATGCTTGGACTTCGCTGGTAAGCTCTTCTTGGACCCCGGTGACGTAGTTCTGTGCGAAAGCCCCTCTTACTTGGGCGCTCTGAATGCCTTCAACGCTTACCAACCGAAATTCGTGGAGGTTCCAACCGATAACGGCGGCTTGATTCCGGCAGAGCTGGACAAAATTTTGGAGACCACTCCTAACTGCAAATTCATCTATGTAATTCCTGACTTCCAAAACCCCACCGGCCGTACCTGGTCCATGGAACGCCGCAAGGCCTTTATGGAAGTTGTTAATAAGCACAACCTGCCCGTTATCGAGGATAACCCCTATGGCGAGCTCCGTTATGAGGGCGAAATTCTGCCTTCCCTGAAATCCTTGGATACCAAGGGCTTGGTTATGTTCCTGGGCACCTTCTCCAAGATCTTCTGCCCGGGCCTGCGCCTTGGCTGGGTTGCTGCTGAGCACAGCCTGCTGACCCAATTCGTAAAGATTAAACAAAGCGCTGACCTGCACACCTCCAATTTTGACCAAGGTGTTGCCGATGCTTACATGGAAAACTGCGATTTGGACGAGCATGTTAAGGAAATCGTTGCTCTCTACAAGCATCGTCGCGATGTTATCCTGAAGGCTATGGAAGAAAACTTCCCCGCTGGCACTGAATGGACTCATCCTGAAGGCGGCTTGTTCCTGTGGCTCACCTTCCCTGAGGGCGTAAGCGCTCGCAAGGTATTCGACAAGTGCATTGAGATGAAGGTTGCTGGTGTTATCGGCGACGCCTTCTATCCCAACCAAAAGACTGACCGCAGCATGCGTATCAACTTCTCCAACATGCCGGATGACCGCATTGTGGAAGGCATCAAGCGTATGGCTAAGGCTATCGAGGCTTGCAAATAATAAAGGCATAAAAATGACCCTGCTCATCGAGCAGGGTCTTGTTTTTTATGCTTTGGGCTTTGCAGTGAGCCATTGGCGCAGCTGATCCTTTTTGCTAAAGAGCTGGCTGTCGAACCACATGTAGAAGAAACGCTCCGCAGGCACTACATTATAGCCATCCTGCAGATGGTCACTGGTGTCGAAGGGGTCCGCCATGAGCAGCACGTCATCGCCCTTGTGTTCGGTGCCCATAGTGTCATAGCCGATGATTACGCGCCAATGTCCACCCCAATCCACGTTTTCCACCATGATGGGAGTATTATCCTTTAAATTGGTGCTGACAAACTTTAAAAAATCCTCATAGTTATCAGGAGTTTTGTCCTTGGCGGAGGATTTTACTTCCCAGCCGATTTTTTCAAAATACTTCACCATACCCTTGGTGGTGGTACCATTGGTGGTGCTGGTGCCCATCATGCGACAAATCTCTTGGTCTGTGTGTAGCTCCTTACCCATAAAGTGCGTTACAACTGTGTTGGCAGCCACAGGACCGCAGCTGTAGCCATCGTTTTGCTGCTTAGTTTTGTAATGAGGCAGCACGATTAAATGGTCGTTGGACTGCATATTATAAATATCGGGCTGAGCAAAGTAAGGAGAGTTCTTGATATCCAGCTTACCCTCAAATTGGCGTGCTCCGCCCAAGCTACTGGTGCTCACATCGGAAGCAATGGCAATACCGGCATTGCCGTATTGATTTAAAAGGTAGTTGACGCCACCTAAAATGGCTAGGCAGCAAAGGCCGCCGATAACAGTTTTGCGTACATCCATAATAATCTCCTTTTCAGGCTAAGCCTGTACTTCAACGCAAGTGTATATAAAATTTATGCTTTAGCAACGTCAGTACTACTTTGCTCAGAACGTCGCTCTTGGCGTGCTAACTTTTTCTTCAGAGCTGCCAAGAGGGCATCGTGCTCGTTAGGCAAATTACCACTCTGCACGCGCTCGATTAAATAAGCAAAGGTTTCTTTGATCGTGTTTTTCGGCACCAGCTCCAGCAGCTCCCGTCCGTTTACGGCCAAATCCTGGGTAGCAATGGGCATGGAGCTTTGCGCCATGGCGATGACCTGGTCGCCCAAGGAGCGACCCTCCGTCATCAGCTGCTGGTTTTCCCTGGCATGGGTGGCCCCCATATCCGCGAGGAAAACCTCCGTCAGCTGCTTGTAGCCCGCCACAAGCTGCGCTTGGGTGCGAAAGGGTCCGTTTACCGCCTCGTGGCGCAGCCAGCGCCGCAGCGTTTTTTCGCCGGTGAGCAGCATGGGGGCAAAGCGCATATGCTGCGCCACAAGCCACACCACTAGGCGTACGAATTCCTCTGGATAGCGCAGGCGTCGCAAAATTTGCTCCGCCATGATGGCGCTTTGCGCTTCGTGGCCTGGGTCGCTGGGCTGGCCATCGGGCTTAATGATGCGCACATTGGGAAGTCCCTTGCCCAAATCGTGCAGCACCAGGGCCCAGCGGATGGCTAGCTCCCGCGGACTGTTATCGATGGCTAAGAGCGTGTGCTCCCAAGTGTCGTAAAGGTGGAAGCGCGGGTTTTGGGTGAGGCCCAAAAGATGCTCTGCTTCCGGCAGGATGGGCACCTCATGGTCAGCTCCGTTGTGGCGGACCCTGCAGCTTTGCTGCAGGAGGCCCGTGGCTCGCATGAGCATGAGTCCCTTGCCTGCGAATGCACTTACTAAAAGCTTTTCCAGCTCTGTGCGCACGCGTTCCAAGGAAAGCCCACGACAGCGCTCTACGGGAAATACTGGCACATTTGTTAGGTAGTAGGGCGTGGCGGGCATGCCGCAGGCAGAACCCGACACGCCATCCTGCACGTAGTCAAAGCCCAGCTGGGCGACAAAACGGCAGGCGCGCAGCATGCGCAGCGCGTCCTCACCGTAGCGCACCTGGGCTTGGCCCACGGGGCGGAGGATGCGCCGCCGCAGGTCCTCTAAGCCGCCATAATAATCGTACAGAGTGCCTTTGCTATCCAGCGCCATAGCGTTAACAGTAAAGTCGCGGCGGCTCAAATCCTCTAGCAGAGTGTCGCAGAACCAGGTGGCGGCGGGGCGATGTACATCGCCATCGTCGTAGCGCTCGCCACGGAAGGTGGTCACCTCCGTGGGCTCGCCCTCAAGCACAATCACGACACAGCCAAAATTATGGCCCAGCTGGTCCACTGTGTGCCAGCCCTTGGCCTGGCACAGCTCCAGCACCTGCTCCGGTCGTGCGTTGGTGGTGATATCATAATCACCGGGCGCGCGGCCCAACAACAAATCGCGCACAGCACCGCCGACAACGTAAGCCTCATAGCCTGCTTCATTCAAAGCCTGTAATATAGATTTGGTATATGCTGGCAGCTTAGCTACCAATTGCACTTCCTTCATTTTCGTTCACCAAATCAATCAAAGTCGATGCCATCATCCTTCAATTGATATTCTACATTGATACCGAAATATTCCCACAGGATTTCCTTTAATTCGGCACCGGTGCGGATTTTATAACGATATTTCACGCGACCGCCCAGATAAAATTTGAGGAAATTGCCGCGAATAGTAATATTGCAGTCCTCACGGAAAATGGACAGGGTTTTGTTTTTAATAAAGGGGGAATCGGGATGAGCATCACACCAAAAGCTGGCCGCGATAAAATCCTTGTCAATCATGGGGTCCTCAGTGAAGCCATAGAGACGCTTCCAAGGCTTGCCACGCTCCTTTTGCCAAAGCAGCCAACCAAAAAAGTCATCCCTGCTCAGCTTGTATTGGCTGATGCCATCACTTTGAATCAAGCCCTCAGTCATTTCCAAGGGCATGCGGGGACTTTCACTGTTCACACCCACATCAGTAAGATAACGCTTGTTGTTCAAGTTCACGCACATCACCCGATGACGACGAATTTGGTAAACCTCTAGCTTATCCGTATAGCGAGCTGCATAGCTGGTTACCTCAAAGCCAAGACTTTCTAAAAGCCAATTGTAAAGCCCATTGAGCTCAAAGCAGATGCCACCGCGGTTATGCAGAATAAGCTTGTCATAAACCTCGGTCCGCTTTAAAGAGGTAATGCGCCCGTTTAAGCAGTCAAAATTGTCATAGGGAATAAATTTTAAATGGGCATCCTGCAATTTTTTAAGGGTCTCTAAATCAGCCGCAGGCTCTAATTCACTGAGCTGCAGCTTGTGTAGGTATTGCTGGATTTGCAGGTCATTCATGGGTTTACCATTAATAGAGGGGTTCAAGTCTTCTCATCTCCGTGTTGCATGTATAAGCTTAATAATATTACTATTTTATCATGAATGACAGGATAAATAAACAGGTTTCTTGCGCCAGTGGCCTATTCAAAACTTATAAATTTTTCTTACTTATCCTTGAGAAAATTTGTCTAAGCATTTGAAAAAAACAGGAAAGAGGTGTATAGTAGTATGCAAGATATGAGGTTAGAGAATAATGGAGCCTTCGGCCCCTAAAGTGGAGGTGTAGATATGGCCTTATTATCTTTGGCTTTTCTTTTAGTCGCAATTTTTCTAGGTTTTTTCCGCAAGATGAACACAGGTCTTGTGTGTGTGGCCTTTGCCCTGGTGCTGGGACGCTTGGCCGGCGTGCCGGATAAGGAAATTATCCGCGGCTTTAACTCTTCCCTGTTCATCATGCTTTTGGGCGTAACTTATTTGTTCAGCCTGGCTCAAATCAATGGCTGCTTGGACTTGTTAGCTAAAAAAGTCGTTTCCTTGGCCGGTAAGCGAGTATATCTTGTGCCCATTATCATTTATGTTTTCTCGACGGTTTTATCAGCCATCGGCCCCGGTACCGTGCCTACCATGGCCATTATGATGGTTTTTTCCATGGCCTTGGCAGCAGAAATGGGAATTCATCCGGCTATGCTATCCGCCTTAACGGTTTTAGGTGCCAGCGGTGGCGGCGTTTCTCCCTTGGCAGCAACGGGTATTATCGGCATCAATCTCTGTGCTGAATTTGGCTTGACCGGCATTGAAAGTCAGTTTTTAATGAACGGTGTGCTCTCATCCACTGTTTACGCCATCGTTGTCTATATTCTCTTAGGTGGCTACAAGCTGCGCATGGATGAAAGCGTGGTGCACGAAAAGACACCGCCCTTCAATGGCAAGCAAAAAATCACCCTGGCTGGTATCGTAGTCATGGTTGTATTGGTTATGGTCTTTAAAATTAATGTGGGCTTGGTAAGCTTTGCGGTGGCAGCAGTGCTTTCCTTCCTGAAGGTTTCTGACGAGGGTGAAGCCTTGAAGCGCATTCCTTGGGGTACCCTGCTCCTGATCACCGGCGTAGGCGTTTTGATGCAGTTGATTATCGGTCAGGGCGGCATCAAGATGCTCAGCGCAGCCTTGGTTTCTGTGATGAACGAAAAGACTGCTGTGTCCATCATGGGCATTTGCTCCGGCCTTTTGAGCTGGTTTAGCTCCACCAGCGGCGTGGTTATGCCTACGCTGATTCCGACTATTCCCCACATTGTGGCCCAAATGGGTGGCGCTGTGAGCGAGCTGGAGCTGGCTACAGCCATTACCATGATTAGTAACACGGCAGGCATCAGTCCTCTGTCCACCGGAGGTGCGCTGGCCCTAGCAGCTTATTCTTCTGCTGCAGGTGCCAACTACGAAGAGCAGCACAGCCTCTTTGTGAAGATGTTTATGATTAGTGCCTTCGGCGTACTAGTTTTGAGTATTTTTGCTTACTTTGGCTTGTATCACTGGCTGCTGTGATTATATCAAAAGCATAAAAAATAGACCCTGCTAAGTGAGCAGGGTCATTTTTTATTAGCCTGAGCGCTGGAGGAGGGGATAAGCGCTCAGGCTGCTGT
>SFRS01000021.1 GCA_004562175.1 bacterium
CGCTGCGGAAGGATTTGACCTCCTCGGCAGCACGCTCCTCAATGGGTATTTCCGCACCGCTGGCGATGCTAAAGTCAAAGGTGCTCACCGGTGCTGCAACATAGAAGGGAATACCATGAGCCTTGGCAGCCAACGCCACCCCGTAGGTGCCAATTTTGTTGGCAGTGTCGCCGTTGGCTGCGATGCGGTCTGCACCCACTACCACAGCATTGATGCACCTTTGCTTCATAGTCCAGGCAGCCATGTTATCGGTGATGAGCGTCACCGGAATCCGGTCCTCGCAAAGCTCGTAGGCAGTGAGCCTTGCTCCCTGCAGCAGGGGTCTGGTTTCGTCGGCATAGACCATCTTGATTTTCCCTTGCGCATACGCGCTACGGATTACCCCTAACGCCGTTCCCCAGCCACAGGTGGCTAGTGCACCGGCGTTGCAGTGTGTCAAAACCACTGCTTCAGTGGGCAATACTGCTGCGCCGTACTCACCCATTTTTTTGTTGCGGGCAATATCTTCATTGTAAATCTTGACAGCTGCTGTTTCCAAGGCCTTGATAATCTTATAGGGTGCATTACCAGCCTCATGGAGCTCCACAGCTAAGTTATATTGTTTGTGGCAAGCCCAGGACAGGTTTACCGCCGTAGGGCGGGCACTGATCAAATCATCACGCACCTTGGCTAGAGCAGCCAAGAAGTCGGGCTTATCAGCGCATTCTTGGGCTCCCAGCACCATGGCGAAGGCTGCCGCTGCACCGATGGCAGGCGCGCCTCGCACCTCCAAGCGCTTGATGGCCAGCTTCACCCTGCTGTAATCCCTGCAGCTGATGAATTCGCATTTTTGTGGCAGCAGCGTTTGATCCAGCACCTCTAGGACCTTCGTCTCACTCTGCCAAAGCATTGTTTCAACCATAATTGCTCCTTACAGCTTGAAGCCGCCGAATTCCTTCAAAGCTGTGTGGCAGCCACAGGTGGACTCCACGGGCTCGTTGTCGTTGATGAAGGCAGCAATAAGCTTATTCATATTGGTAATGCTCTTGCCCATGGCCTCTACCACTTCCATGTGGGACAGGGGTGTGGGAGAAATGCCTGCAGCCATATTGGTCACGATGGAGCAGGTGCTGTAGCACATTTCTGCTTCACGCGCCAAAATGCATTCCGGCATATTGGTCATGCCGACCAAATCGCCGCCCAGCATAGCATAGGCTTTGATTTCTGCTGCGCTTTCAAAGCGGGGACCCTCAGTAGCCACATACACGCCCTCTTTATGGTAGGTGATGCCCAGCTTGTCCAAGCATCTAATAACTCGCTCGCGTACAGCGGGGCAATAGGGATAGGAAAAGTCCACATGGACCACGCCACGCTCCGGAGTGTCATAGAAGGTGTTGATACGACTCTTAGTAAAGTCCAAAACATTGGAGCAGACTACGAAGTGACCGGCCTTCATTTCAGGATTCAGGCTGCCCACCGCAGTAGTCGCAAAGATTTCCTCGGTGCCAAGGCTCTTCAAGGCCCAAATATTAGCTCGATAATTTACCTTGTGGGGTGCAGTTTTATGGCCCACACCATGGCGGGTAATGAATACCACCTGATTGCCGGCAATCTCCCCCACATTGCACAATGCTTGTCCATAGGGAGTATCAATAATCTTTTCAGTAAAGCCCTGTAGCGCTTCGGGACTATAAATGCCCGTGCCGCCGATAATCGCAATTTTACGCATGGTTTTCCTCCTTTTTTATAGAAACTTAATAAAACTATCTAAAATTCCTCAACCGCTAAAGCGGTCCCCCTCCCTTTGCAAAGGGAGGCTCATATTGTATCGAGCAAATTAAGCAAGTCCAGTGGCTCAATAATAGTATAGCTTGGTTTCCCCTGCTCCAGCAGGTTCTGCCAATTGAGCTGAGTGTACTGCACCGCCACCGTAGGACAACCAGCTGCATTACCACTTTGCATGTCAAAGGGACTGTCGCCCACGCATAGGCATTCCTTTGGCTCCAGGCCCAAGCGCTCACAAGCAAGTAGCATAGGGTCCGGTGCAGGCTTGCCTCGCTCCGTATCCAGCACGGAAACAGTGGCATCGATGTATGGTGTCATGCCGAGACAGCTCATGCCCCGCTCCAGCATATAGGCCTTTTTGGATGTCACCACCGCTAGCTTGAGACCTCGCTCCTTGAGCTTGGATAAAAGCTCTGCCACACCAGGAATGGGCTTGATCATGGTATCATGGTTGGCAGCGTTGAACTGGCCATAAATTTGGCGCAGCTCCAAAATGCGCTCCTCGTCATGAATGCCGCTGAGCAGCTTCAAGGCATCCCCCAATGGTAAGCCAATGGTGTCCACGATGCTTTGACGCGAGGGCTTGGTGCCCAAGGCTGTCAAACAGGTGTGCTCGAAGGTGGCCACAATCAAGTCAATGGTATTGGCCAAGGTGCCATCAAAATCAAATAAAACTCCTTTGATCAATAGCTTGCTCCTTTAAACTAAAATGCTTCTTTATCAAATTTATTATAGCATAAACTGAGCCTAAAGGGAACGAAGATATTAAAAGTATACAAATTGTTCAACAGTGTATACTGCATAAATCATTAAAGTACAAGAAAAAGCTGTGCCACATTCTAGCAGCACAGCTTGCATCCTTATGTAATTATTCCTGTAACGAAACGTTACTCGAAATGAATGTTCGTCTTAGATTTTATTTCTTGCCCCGCACGAAGACTACCTCTTTAGGTCCATCGTTCACCGCATCCTCAGGAATGATTACATCATCAAAGCTGATGCCGCGAGTATGCAGGGTGTGGTTCCACTCGTGCTCGTTACGGTGCCACCAGCCCAAGGCCGTGATGGGTACCCAACTATAGATAAAGAGCGGATATAGCAAAAGATACAGCCAAGATTTCCAGGAAGCACGAATCTTCCACAGCACAGCCACCGGGAAAATATACTGACCCACGCCCACCAAGGTCCACACCTCTAGAGGTATGATGGTGTAAAGGATATTGGTATAAAAGGGTACGAAATTATACACGTAGCTACACAGGATGAAGAAGGTGGAAATCATCAGGAAATAGGGCTGAATCAAATTCACAGAGCAGTCCAACATGACGATATTCCTAGTCTTGATGGCCTTCTTAATCATGGGCCACAAATAGCGGTCCGCCACATCAAAATGGCCCTGGGACCAACGCTTACGCTGATGCCAGGTCTGCATGAAGGTCAAGGGCTTTTCGTCATAAATAATGGCATCATGGGCCCAGGTAGTGGGAATATTTTCCATCATGGCCTGGATAGTGAACTCCATGTCCTCGGTGAGGCAGGTCGCACGCCAGCCGTAACGCTTCAAGACCTCCGTATCAAAGCACATGCCTGTGCCGCCCAAACAGCAGGACAGCCCCATGTTGTACTTGGCCAAGCTCCACACGTGGTTGACAATCCAAAAGGAAATAGCAAAGACACCGCTGACCCAAGTATCCGTGGGGTTCTTGGCATCGATATAGCCTTGGATAATGCGCTCGCCGTTACACAGGCGGCTGTTCATCTCCTGCAGGAAGTTGGGATGCACCAGATTATCTGCATCAAAAACGCAGACTGCATCGTACTTTTTCTCCAGCTTGAAAAGGCGCTCGAACATCCAAGCCAAGGCAAAGCCCTTACCCTTGCCCTCCTCGCTAAAGCGCTCGTGGACAATTGCTCCCGCTTTGCGGGCCACCTCCGCCGTGTGGTCGTCACAGTTGTCGGCCACTACAAAAATATCGTATAAAGCATCGTTATAATTCAAACGACGCAGGTTATCCACTAATTGAGCAATAACCCGCTCCTCGTTATGAGCACAGGCAATGAGGGCGAAGGTCTTGCTTTCATTATATATTTTGACTTCCTTCTTCTTGCCGAAAAGGCCGAACCAAGAAACGAAGAAATAATACAGGGTGAAGAATATAATCAAGAGCTGCAAAGGTATCATGACTATATCAAAAATCGTATACATCAAAAATCTCCTTTACTCCCAATGATTGCTAGAAATTTCTTAGTAGTCACTAAGGGGGCTTCCAATTTATTTGTTTTTGCCAGTAGCGGCACGATAAACATGATTAATAATACCGGCGATGGTATAGGTGAACATGGCAATGAAGGGCCAAGCACTGGGACGATTGAAGAGCATGGCTGCACCGATTACCAAAGCAATGATCACAGGAATGCGGTACATGGGGTTGCCCTTGCCCTTGAAGTCCGGGAATTTTACTTCGCTGTACATGATGACAGCAATAACCAAGGTCATAAGAGCAGTTGCATACACGCCAAAGCTATAACCGCTCAGCACGTAGGCAGCCAAGAAGCAGGCACCTGCCGGAATGGGCATGCCCTGAAAATAGCCGTGCACTACACCGGTGTTGCAGTTAAAGCGCGCCAGACGCAGGCAGCCGCCCACAGCAAATAAACCTGCAATAACCTGGCCCACAAGGCCCAGCTCCTGCAGACCAAATTGATAAATCATAATGGCCGGAGCCACGCCGAAGGAACACATATCACAGAGGGAGTCCATTTCCTTGCCGAAATCGCCACCTCCCACACCCAAGGCACGGGCTGCACGTCCGTCCAAGGAGTCAAAAATCACGGCAATGACAATGAAAATGGGCGCATAAAAGAAATCACCTTGAATAGTCTTAAAAATGGACAGCACGCCAAAAATCAGGCTGGCAGAGCTGATGCTGTTGGGAACAAGACGACGATAATTCATGCTTTAATCCTCCCCACTACGGTGACACCGCCTACCACGGACTGACCCTTCTTGACGCAGATTTCTACGTTGCGAGGCACAATGAGCTCAGTGCTGGAGCCAAATTTAATCATGCCATAGGTTTCACCCTGCTGCAGCTGATGACCCACTGTTACCCAAGAAACAATGCGCCGCGCCAAAAGACCGGCCACCTGAATCACCAGGAAGCGGATGCGACCGTTGTCGATGCCCACCGCATGGCGTTCGTTTTCAAAGGAAGCAGATTTTTCGTAGGCAGGAACGAATTGGCCACAGGTATAGCGTTGGTATTTGATTTCGCCATCCAAGGGACTACGATTGGTGTGCACATTGAAGACGGAAAGGAAAATGGTCAGCTTCAAAGCAGGCTCGTTGAGATATTCATCATCAAAAATTTCCTCCACACCCATAACAGTGCCATCCGCAGGGGAATAAAGCACGTTGGGGTCATAGGGCATGCTGCGGTGAAAATCCCGGAAGAAGTAGGCAAAATACACGGCCAAAACCACGGGAATCACGGCCCAATAGGCGCCAAAGAGGAAATATACAATGGCCGCCACAACCAAAGAAGCTATAATAAAGGGATAACCCTCTTTAACAATAAACATAAACATCCTCGCTTTCCAAGAGTCCTAAGTGGGAGCGTACTAACTAAACAGCTATGAAAAAAAGTGATGGAGGCTTGCGAAAAAGCTTATTCCATCACTTTATTATAATACAGCTTGTGATTTTTGTCCACGTTAAGCGTTAAATATTTAACAAAATTTCTATCCTTGTATGCCTCCACCACCGGGGGAGGTGCCGAGCTTGCGAGGCGGAAGGGGGCCACACAAAACTTAGCTTACTTCTTACAGCTAAACATCACCTTCAGCGCGAACTTGGGCAAGGCCAGCATGCGCATGAAGCGGCTGGGCTGCTTGTACAGGCGGAAGGCCCACTCCAAGGATGCATCCTGCATCCACTTGGGAGCTCGCTCCATCTTGCCAGCCAAAACGTCAAAGCTACCGCCAATACCCATCAAAATGCGGGGCTTAAGCTCCGCTCTATGGGCCAAAATCCACTTCTCCTGCTTGGGTGCACCAAGAGCCACAAACAGCATCTCTGCGCCGGAATTATTAATTTCTTCAATGATTGCAGGAACATCGGTGTCAGTAAAATAGCCATTATGACAGCCCACGATTTGCACCCCGGGATACATTTCCTCACTCTTGGCCTTGGCCGCCTCCGCAATGCCCGGCGAGCCGCCGAAAAAGTAAGCCTTATAGCCCTTTTCTGCTGACAAAGCCAATAAATGATTATACAAATCGAAGCCAGCCACCCGCTCCGGAACCTTGTAGCCCAAATGGCGACCAGCCCACACAGCGCCGGCACCATCCGGCAACACCAGCTCCGCCTGGTGACTAATTATATCATTATAAGTGGCGTCCTCCTGACACATCATGATGATTTCCGCGTTGGCAGTCACCACGAAGGTCTGCTCCCCGGCCAGCATGCGCTGTTCCAAGGCTTCTACAGATTGCGCCATAGTCATGGGATGCACGGGTACACCTAAAATTTTTATCGGCTCTATCATACTCTAGCCTCGCTTTAAAAATAAATCTTATTGAATATATGCCTTCAGGATATCGCTGTGCTTATCAAGGCACAAATACTTGTACACGGGACGTCCCACGGAGCCACGATGTAAATCAAGCTTTAATAGATGTAAGGACTTCAAAAATTCCAGATATTTGCGGATGGAAACACGGGAAATCCCCACCTTGCCAGCCACTTCCTCGGTAGTAAACATGCCCTCCAGCTGGCAAATGCATTCCCACACCGTGGAGAGAGTGTTTTTGTCCAAGCCCTTGGGCAGGCTCACTGCCACCTGCTCCTCCCGGCGGATAATGGTCTGGTCCAAATCGGACTGCTCAATAATGCTTTGCTCGGAAACAATGTGGTAGCGCTTGAGGTAATTGTTTAAGGCCAAATTGAAGCGCTCGAACTCAAAGGGCTTGATGATGTAATCCACTGCCCCAAGGCGCAGTGCTTGCTTAATCTTGTCCTTGTCGTTGGCGGCAGAAACAATGATCACATCCACATCATAGCCACGCTCACGAATTCGCGCCAAAAGCTGCAGCCCATCCATGGTGGGCATAAAAATATCCAGAATCAATAAATCATAGTTTTTCTTTCCCAAGAGCTTCAAGGCTGCATCGCCGTTATTAGCCACATCACAAAGCTGGAAGCCCTTGATTTGGCTCAAATAATGCTCATGCAGCTGAGCAACCATGGGGTCATCTTCTACAACCAGAACGTTAATCATGCTAATCTACCTCCTTTTTCACAGGTAATCTAACGGTGAAGACGGTGCCCTCACCTAAGCTAGATTCCACAGAAATAGTGCCATTGAGGCTGTCCACGCTTTGCTTGGCCAAAAACAGGCCAAAGCCGTGACCGCTATCCCCCTTGGTACTAAAGCCGCGACGATAGATTTTTTTAATCGTCTCCTCGCTCATGCCAGGACCGGAATCCTCCACCACAATGACTATTTCCTTATCAAAGTCTAAAATTGAAAGATTGACTATGCGCTCCCCATCAAAATTCTTCAAAGCGTCAAAGGCATTTTCAATTAAATTACCTACGATGAGCACTAAATCATGTACTGATGGAACATCCAAGTCTCCATGGAGTTCACTTTCATCGGTCAGGGAAAAATCAATGTCCAGCTCACGGCTGCGACTGATCTTACCCAAAATAAAGCCGGAAGGAGTAATATCCTTTAAACGAGTAACAATGTAAGAAACCTCGGACTGCCGGTTGTAAGCAATCTCTTGGGTATAATTCTTGAGCTCGTCATAGGCCTTCATGTCGATGAGGCCCATAATGACGTGCATTTTATTCATGAATTCATGGGTTTGCGCTCTGAGGGCGGTGGCATAATTCTTGAAGCCGGTCAGCTGATTAGCCATTTCCTCGACTACGGATTTTTTACGGAAGGTAATCACCGCGCCTAAAATCTTGTCACTGCCATCAAGTCCCAGCAAAGGCACCGCCGTCATGACGAAGATGGTGTTGCCGAACTTAATGGAGGCGTCCGCAAAGCTTCTTCCCTCTTTAATAATATCATGGAGGGGCACATTCTTCAAGACATCCATGGCTGATTTGCCACAAAGGTCGTCGGTATCCGCAATATTGGCCTGCTTGAGCAGGGTGCGGGCCTCGGAATTGACCACGGTGATGATGCCCTTATCATTGATATTGATAATGCCCTCACGCACGGAGTTGAGGATAATATTGCGCTCCTGCAAAAGGCGGGCAATTTCCTCAGGCTCATAGCCAAAAAGCACCCTTTTAACACGTCCTGCTAGGAAAATCGCGCCCAAAATACCGATAACCAAGCCAAGGGTAGTGGTCAGCAGCAGGAAAAGCACCGCATCAATGGTGGATTTATTAAGGATATCGTCAGAATAGCCCGTAACAACATAGCCAATGGTTTCGTTAAAGCTATTTTTCACAAAGCCAAAGGCTTTATTGGGGATGGCATAATTTTCCTTCCAG
>SFRS01000022.1 GCA_004562175.1 bacterium
GCAATCCCTTTTGTGAAGTAACATTATTAGCGTTTTTCGCGGATACGAGCTGCTTTACCAGTCAGGTTACGCAGATAGTACAGTTTTGCACGACGAACGATACCACGACGAGCTACCACGATCTTGTCGATGCGGGGGCTGTGTACCGGGAAGGTTCTTTCAACGCCTACGCCGTAGGAAATACGACGAACGGTGAAGTTCTCACGAACGCCGGAGCCGCTGCGGGAAATTACAACGCCTTCGAACAATTGAATACGTTCACGGGTGCCTTCAATGATTTTGCAGTAAACCTTTACGGTGTCGCCTGCTTTAAAGTCAGGGATGTCGCTGCGCAGTTGTTCTTGTTCCAATACTTCAATAATGTTCATTTTTTCCTCCTAAAATCATAGACGTTCATGTGTGAACTCCACAGCGGACCGTCCGTATTACACAACGTATATTTTACCACAATGCTTGCCCAAAAGCAAGCAAAAAGTGCTAATAATATTACAAAAATTTACTGTTTCTCAAACCATGCTTCCCCTGCCAGCCTGTCCAAAATAATGGCCACGGCACTGCGAACGCACAGGTGATTATAGTCACAGGAGCCATAGACAGGCTCTAAAATATAGTCAAAGCTTTTCATGACCTCAGCTTCGATGCCAAAGCCGGTCCCAAACAAAAGCAGTATGGGCTTTTCCCCCTCCTGCAGCTGCTTGCGCATGAAGCTGTAGCTTACAGTGTTGGGATAAATGCGCGCATCCGTGGTCACGATATAGGGTCGCTGGCCTGTGCGAGACTCAATATCCTTGGCCGCCGCCTCAATATCCTCCAACCAGTGCACACGCTCCAAGGCATCAGCTCGGTCAGGATTATAGACCTTGCCATAGCCCTCCTGCCAATAATGCAGGATTTTCTTAATCATTTGCTTTTGGGCTTCCTTGGGATGAATCAAATAATACTGCTTCACGTCGTAGGTGCGACAGGTGCGGGCAATATCGTGAATATCAAAATTGGTCACCGCGCTAGCGATAACATCCATGCGCTTGTTATAAATGGGATAGTGCACTAAGCCCACATATAATTCCGCCATTTTACTCACCCTCCTTAGGATAAGCTTCTTCCTGCCCTGCCTTTTCGTCCTTAGCTTCCGCGCTGACGAGAGCAGCTTCCTTAGCAGCTTGCTCCGCCTTAGTAGCCGCAATTTTGCCCCGCAGCTCCTCCCAGAATTTGCGCTGGGACTTTTTCATCTTGTAGGGCAGTGGCTTTTCGATGAGGCGCAGCTGCTCCTCTGTGAGCAGGTCGGGACGCAGAAAATAGGTCGCCTTCAAGGACTCCTGCAAGCGCCAGTCGGCAATCAAGGCGTGGTTGCCACCACGCAGCACCTCCGGCACCTCCAGCCCCTCGAAGTTCACAGGGCGGGTGTATTGGGGATATTCCAAAAGGCCTGTGCTGAAGGAATCCTCCTCGGCACTGATCAGCTTGCCCAGCACGCCGGGAATGAAGCGAGCAATGGCATCCATGACAATGAGAGCAGGCATTTCCCCACCGGTGAGCACGTAATCACCAATGGAAAGCTTTTCGTCCACCCAATGGAAGATGCGTTCGTCGAAGCCCTCGTAATGACCGCAGACGAAAATGAAGTCCTGGCCGCAGTGAGCATATTCCTCCACAATGCTTTGCTTCAGAGTGCGCCCACCAGGGCACATGGCAATGACGCGAGCATTAGGCAGCTGCTCCTTGGCCTTGCGAATGGCTGCCACCATGGGCTCCGGCTTCAGGACCATGCCGGCCCCGCCCCCAAAGGGCGTGTCGTCCACAGTGCGATGCACGTCGTGGGTAAACTCTCTGGGATTTATGCAGCTGATTTCCACGAGACCCTTGTTCACGGCTCTTTGGATAATGCTGTGGCCTGCGGCTTGCTCAATCTGCTCGGGAAATAGTGTTATGAACAGGAATTTCATGCTTCATCAACCCATTCCGGCAGGGTCACAACCATACGCTTTTCTACGAGATTGATTTCCTTCACGTAGATTTTCAGAGCGGGCAATAAAATGTCCTTTTCCCCCGGCACAGCGATGACATATACATCGTTGCTGCCTGTGCTCAAGGAATCCTTAAAGGTGCCGATTTGCTTGCCCTCTTCATCATAAACAGGCAGGCCAATCAGGTCGGCCACATAGAATTGACCTTCTTCTAATTCCGGCAAATCCTCCGCTTTAATCAAAACCTCTTGGTCCCGCAGCAGCTCTGCTTCGTTCATGGTCTTGATTTCTTCGGTGGATACCAGCACCATGCGCTTGTGGAAGCGAGCATGCTTCACAGTCAGCTTGCGACCATCGTGCAGGAGCAAATACTCCAAGTCTAAAAATTGTTCCGGCTTTTCGGTTAAAGGCAGAATACGAATATCGCCCCGCACACCGTGCGGAGCGACAATCTTACCAATTACTATTTGGTTGTGCATACGTTACTCGCGGAAAGCAATAACCTTACCGTCTTCGGTGAGGATTTCTGCACCCATCAAAGCGTCCAGGTCAGTGCCCACAGTGATTTCCACAGTACGCTCTAAGGTACCATGACCAATCTCTGCGCCCATTTCCAGAGCTTCAGCACGCTTCAGCTTTGCTTCAGCTTCAGCCTTAGCAGCGGTGCGTTTATTTCTTTCCATGTCGATTTGCTCGCGCAAAGCCGGCAGCACGCTCAAATCAGAGGCAGCCTGATGCAAAGCCTTTTTAGCTTGGAACTCAAATTGCTCCAGATCAAGCTCCATATTCTTTATGGTGTTTTGGAGATCTCCAATAATTTTCAGTTTTAAATCTTCAGTTACCTTTGCCTTTACAGCAACGGGAACGCGAACCATCATTTTATCCATTATTTACCATCCTTGATTAGACGATTTCCACAATAACTTTTACATTCTCGCGGGTTGCTACTGCTTTCATAACAGTTCTGATGGCTTTGGCGATGCGGCCTTGTTTTCCAATAACCTTGCCCATGTCTTCAGAAGCAACATGGAGGCGGAGTACCGTGGTTGTACCGGTAGTTTCCTCCTCCACTACTACTGCAGAGGGATTACTTACAAGAGACTTGGCCATTACTTCTACCAATTCTTTCATGTAGATCACGCCTCTCTCAAAAATTATTTTGCAGCTTTAGCTTCAGCAAAAGCCTTCATGATACCTTGTTTGCTGAACAGGTTCTTAACGGTATCAGTAGGTTGTGCACCCTTGCCCATCCAATCGATAGCTTTTTCAGCGTCGATTTTTACGTTAGCGGGGGTAGTGGTGGAATCATAGTAACCGATGGATTCGATGAAACGACCGTCACGAGGGGAACGAGCGTCTGCTACTACGATACGATAGAAAGGAGCTTTTTTAGCACCCATACGTTTTAAACGAATTTTTACTGCCATGTTGATAGTCACCTCCTTAAATATATCTCAAACAACATGGAACTTTTGATTTTTATTAATGACCAAAGGGCATGCGGAAGCCGCCCTTGGATGCAAACTTTGCCATACCCTGCATGCGCTTCATCATCTTCTTGCTTTCCTCGAAGTTCTTCAGCAGCTTGTTGACATCCTGCACGCGCATGCCACAGCCAAGGGCGATACGTTTGCGACGGCTGCCGTTGATTATATCAGGGTTGCGTCTTTCTTTGGGGGTCATGGAGCGGATAATAGCTTCAATGCGGTCGAATTCCTTTTCATCCACATTGGCTTCCTTCAGCTTTTGGCTGATGCCGCCCATGCCGGGAATCAAGCCCAGGATGGTTTCCAGAGAGCCCAGTTTTTTCACCTGCTGCATTTGGTCCAGGAACTGCTCCAGGGTGAATTCGTCCTTGCGTAGCTTCTTTTCCATTTCCAGAGCCTTGGCCAAATCCGTGGTGGACTGGATTTTTTCCACCAGGGTCAGGATATCGCCCATGCCCAGGATACGGGAAGCCATGCGGTCCGGATGGAAGGGCTCCAAAGCGTCCAGCTTTTCGCCCAAGCCAATCAATTTTACCGGCTTACCGGTAACAGCCTTTACGGAGAGTACGGCACCGCCACGAGCGTCGCCATCTAGCTTGGTTACAATCAAGCCATCAATACCCAGCTCGCTGTTGAAGCTTTCGGCTACGGTGACAGCGTCCTGACCGGTCATGGCATCTACCACCAAGAGGATTTCTTGGGGATTTACAGCTGCTTTAATATTGCGCAGCTCCTCCATGAGCTCTTCGTTAATATGTAAACGGCCTGCGGTATCGATGATAACCGTATCACAAGCCAGGCTGCGAGCCTTTTCAATAGCCTGCTCAGCAATTTGCACCGGGGAAACCTTGTCACCCAAGGTGAAGACGGGCACGCTGAGCTGCTCGCCCAAAACCTGCAGCTGGGTAATAGCAGCGGGACGATAAACGTCGCCGGCAACCAGCAAGGGTCTTTTGTGCTTTTTCTTCAAATAGTTGGCCAGCTTACCGGCGGTGGTGGTTTTACCAGCGCCCTGCAGGCCTACCAGCATAATTACTGTGGGCGGCTTTTGGGCTACGGTCAGCTTGCTTTGGGTACCACCCAAGAGCTCAATCAATTCCTCGTTAACGATTTTAATGATTTGCTGGTGGGGGTTCAGGCCCTCGCTCACCTCTGCACCCAGGGCACGCTCCTTAACCTTGGCTACGAAGTCCTTGACTACCTTGAAGTTTACGTCGGCCTCTAACAAAGCCATGCGCACTTCTCGCATAGGTGCCTTTAAATCGTCCTCAGTGAGCTTGCCGGTACCGCGGAACATTTTTAATGCATTTTGTAATCTTTCAGATAAACTTTCAAATGCCATTCGCTTTACCTACCTTCGCCGCAGATTTTTGTTAAAATCTTGACGGCTTCGTCATTTTTCTCTCTATCACAGGGAGCTAAGAGGTCCATGACCTCTTGGAGCTCTGCGTGCAGCCCTTCTTCCTTGGCCAGCACGCCCAATGTGGTTTCATAACGCTCCAGGATTTGCTCCACTCTTTTCAAAAGGTCGTGGACTGCTTGGCGGGATACGCCCAGCTCCTCCGAAATTTCGCTTAAGGATAGATCATCGTAGAAGTATAAACCCAAACAGTTTCTTTGCTTTTCGGTGAGCAGGCCGCCGTAGATATCGAACAGTCTGCCTAAGCGCATCCGCTGCTGAAAAATTTCCTCTCCGGACATAATACTACCTCAACTCAATTTACTCGACTTGAATAGTATAATCGAAAAAAGGAGGGTTGTCAAGTATTTTTACTTGTCACCCTCCAAATTTATTAAACTTTTTCCTCTTTGGCTCCCCTTCGACGCTAAGACCCACGTTGTCACAAGCGCAGTGCAGTGAGAACGTGTTGGTCGTGCTAATCCCTTTAGGGAAAAGGGGAGCTGTCACCGTAGGTGACTGAGGGGTTTACTTTTCAGTATCAAACAGAGCTTCTACAAACTTAGCAGGCTCAAAGGGACGGAAGTCCATAATGCCCTCGCCAATGCCAATCCATTTCACGGGCAAGCCCAGCTCCTCCTTGATGGCTACAACTACGCCGCCCTTGGCAGTGCCGTCCAATTTGGTGAGCACTACGCCGGTCACGTTGGCTGTATCCATAAAGACCTTGGCTTGGTTAATGGCATTTTGGCCGGTGGTGGCATCCAAAACCAAGAAGGTTTCGTGGGGAGCTTCGGGAATTTCACGCTTAATAATGCGGTGAATTTTTTCCAGCTCGTTCATCAGATTAGCCTTGTTGTGCAAGCGGCCTGCAGTATCGATGAACAGAATGTCCGCCTTGCGGGCAATGGCAGCCTTTACAGCATCGAAAACAACTGCCGCCGGGTCCGCGCCCTCGTTATGGCGAATAACATCACAGTTAGCACGCTGGCCCCAAATGGTCAGCTGCTCCGCAGCGGCCGCACGGAAGGTGTCGCCTGCTGCCAAAATAACCTTGTATTTGAACAGGGTGAAATAGTTGGCTAGCTTGCCAATGGTAGTGGTCTTGCCCACACCATTGACTCCCACTACCAAAATAACCGTGGGCTTAGCGCCAATGCGGGTGCGTTGGCCACTATCAGCCAAGAGCTCCGCCATGTATTTTTTCAGGAAGGGAATGACATCCTCAGTGCTCTTGATTTCACGAGTTTTGGCAGCCTTGCGCACAGCCTCAATGAGCTTTTCCGTGGTCTTCACGCCCACGTCCGCGCTCAGCAAAATCATTTCCAGCTCTTCTAAAAAGTCATCATCAATAGCTGTGGACAGGCCCACCAGCTCTTGAATACGGTCGGTAAAATTGCGCCGAGTCTTGGTCAGACCTTCCTTTAAGCGCTCAAAAAATCCCATAATCAACTCTCCTTTGCATTTATCTTCACGGATAATAGTTTCGATACACCGGATTCTTCCATGGTCACACCATACATGATATCCGCCGCCTCCATGGTGCCCTTGCGGTGGGTAATCATGATGAATTGGGTCTTGGCTGCATATTCTCTGAGGAAATTGGCAAAGCGCTGGATATTGGCGTCATCCAAGGGCGCATCAATTTCGTCCAGAATGCAGAAGGGTGCCGGTTGGTAGCTGAGCAGGGCAAACAAAAGGGCGATAACCGTCAGCGCTCTTTCGCCGCCGCTCATCAAGTACAGGCTTTGCAGCTTTTTGCCCGGCGGCTGCACCTCGATATCAATGCCGGAATCAAGAATATTCTCCGGCTCGGTGAGCTTCAGCACTGCTGTGCCGCCACCAAAAAGCTTCACGTAGCATTGAGCGAAATATACATTTATTTGAGCAAAGGCTTCCTTGAAGCGCTTGGTCATGCCACTGTTGATTTCGCTAATCACTGCCTCTAAATTCTCCTTGGCGGTGCACAAATCCTCGTACTGCTTGCGCAGGAATTCGCTACGTTCCTTCACAGCCTGGTATTCTTCAATGGCTGCCGCGTTAATAGGGCCCAGCTCGGTGATGGCCAAGGACAGCTTGCTGGTACGACGCTGCAGTGCCTTCAAATCCAGCTCCGCTACCTCGCTTACATCCACAAGCTTGGCTTGGGTGGCGTCCATGTGGTAATCCTGCTCCAGCTGCTCCAAAACATGCTGGTAATCGCTGTCCTGACGGGCCAGCTCCAGCTCCGCCTGACGCAGAGCGCCCTCGCTGTTGGCAGTATCCTTGCGGGCTGCGCTGACAGCCTGCTCCAGCTGGCTTTGCTTATTCAGCAAGGCCCCCCGCTGCTCGGTGAACTCGTCCTTGCCGCTGACGATTTTCTTCAGCTCGGCCAGCTCTTCCTCACCCTGCCGCTGCAGCTCCTGCTGGCGCTCTTGGCACTCAGCAATGGTCTGCTCCAGCTTGTCTGCTTCCTCTTGGTTGGCGCTGAT
Source organism: bacterium (assembly GCA_004562175.1). Lineage (GTDB taxonomy): Bacteria > Bacillota > Negativicutes > Acidaminococcales > Acidaminococcaceae > Phascolarctobacterium_A. The sequence goes on from SFRS01000022.1 coordinate 7,322, forward strand.
TTCCTTGCGCACCCTAATGGTATCCGCATCCAGCTGCTGCATGCGCTGGCTGTTGAGCTCCGCCTTGGCAGCCGATGTTTCCAAGGCTACGCGAGCATCCTGCAGCTGGTTTTCCAAAGCTGTCACAGCACTGCCCAATTGGGCAATCTGGCGCTTCATGCCTTCCAGCTGCTCCCTAGCCTCCGCATCCAAGCTCTCGCGCTCGCTGACGTTGGTACGCAGTGCCTTGAGCTTGTCCCGGTTGGCCATATATTCATCAGTAACCTGTTTTCTATCATCTAAAAGTAAGAGTAAATTATCGTTTTCACGCTTTTGGGTGGCCTCCAGCTGCTCTAGGTGCAGGCGTATTTCGCTGCCCTTGAGCCGCAGCTGTGCCAGCTGCTCCTTGGCCTCACTTTGCTTGCGGGTCAGCTCCTTGGCCTCCCGCTCCTGCTCCTCCAGCTGCTCCTGCCAGCGCAGCACCTCTTGGTGCAAGCCGTCGCAGAGCTGGAGCGCCTGCTTGATCTCCCGCTCACGGCTCAAATAGCCTTCCCGCTGTCTTCTGGCACCGCCAGTCATGCTGCCGCCGGCGTTGACCACATCACCGTCCAGGGTGACAACCCGGAGGCGATACCTAGTCGCCTTGGCGGCCGCCAGGGCGGCATCCATATTCTCCGCAATGAGCACTCTGCCTAGCAAAAAGCGGATGGCGTTTTCCGCTTCGCTCTCGTAGTCGAGGAGGTCCACCGCAAAGCCGCATACGCCAGGCAGCTTCGCCGCCGCTGCCTCCTCCTGGGAGGGAAAGCGGCGTTGGATGGCATCCAAAGGTAGGAAGGTGGCGCGTCCGCTGCCGGTTTGCTTCAAGTAGGCGATGGCCTGCTTGGCACCTTGGGCGCTGCGGCTCACAATATTTTGTGCGCCCTCGCCCAAGGCTGTTTCCATGGCCGCCACGTATTTGTCTTCAACC
>SFRS01000023.1 GCA_004562175.1 bacterium
GGGCCGCACTGTTATCACCGGTATGGGTAAAAGTGGTCTCATTGGTCGCAAAATGGCTGCCACTCTGGCCAGCACCGGCACCCCGTCCTTTTATCTGCACCCGGCCGAGGGCATTCACGGCGATTTGGGTATGGTTACCGCCGCTGACGTTGTCATCGCCCTCTCCAACAGTGGCGAGACCGGCGAAGTGCTCAATATTTTGCCCTCGTTGCGCCGCATCGGTGCTAAGATCATCGCCATGGTGGGCAATGCTAATTCCACCTTGGGCAAGAATGCAGACGTAATTTTAGACGTGGGCGTTTCTAAGGAAGCATGCCCCTTGGGCCTTGCTCCCACCAGCAGCACCACTGCTGCCTTGGCCTATGGCGACGCCCTGGCCTTGGCGCTGCTCAAAAAGCACAACTTCACCGCCAGCCAATTCGCCATTTTCCATCCCGGTGGTAGCCTTGGTCGCAAGCTGCTCCTCACCGTGGGCAATATCATGCACAAGGGCGACGAAAATCCCACTGTTTTGGCGGACACCACCGTGCAGGACGCACTCTTTGTTATCACCGACAAGGGTCTGGGCGCAGTTTCCGTTGTGGACGCAAATGGCGTGATGCAGGGCGTGCTCACCGACGGCGACATTCGTCGCGGTCTCAGCAAGGGCGTGGACTTTTTGCAGCGTCCTGTGAAGGAGCTCATGACGGCCAACCCCAAAACCATCACGGAGGACAAGCTGGCCGCCCAAGCGTTGCACCTTATGGAAAGCAACAAGCCCAAGCCCATCACCGTATTGCCCGTGCTGGACAAGGAAAGAAAGGTTATCGGCCTCTTGCATATGACCGACCTGGTGCGTCAGGGAGTGGTATAAAATGGCTTTTTTTCGTGTGAATGTAGATGTTGGTACGGAAGCTTATGGTGACGACAATCCTGCCCTGAAGCAGATTTCCCTGCTGGCCTTGGATGTGGACGGCGTACTCACCGATGGCTCCATCAACATAGGGGTTCAGGGCGAGCTTTTCAAAGCCTTCTATGCCCAGGATGGCTTGGGCATCAGTGTGGCCTTGCGCAGTGGCATCCAAGTGGCCATTATCACAGGGCGCCAGAGTGCAATCATCCATCATCGTGCCCAGGAGCTAGGTATCCAACTGGTGCAGGAGGGCGTCAAGGACAAATACCTTGCTTTAGAACAGCTCCAAAACGAGCTGGGCTTGAGCCGGGGACAGGTGGCCTACATGGGGGACGATTTGAACGATTTGCCGGCCTTTAGAGCCGCCGGCGTAACCTTTGCTCCGGCGGACGCCGTGAAGGACGTGCGCGAGGCTGCTTCCTTTGTCACCGAGGCCGCGGGCGGACGTGGCGCAGTCCGCGAAGCCATCGAAATGATTTTGCGTGCCCAAAACAAATGGGAGCACATCGTCAATTCCTATCTCAATGCTGGTCAAGGAGATAAACAATAATGTGGTTATACTATTTACTGAAAACATTGAGTACAATTATATCCTGGCTGCCCTATAAGCTGGTGGTGAACATCGGTCGGGGCGTGGGGCATTTGTACCATAAAATTGCGAAAAAGCAGCGCATCAGAGCGGAAGAGACCATCAAGGAGCGCCTGGGCTATAGTGATGTAGAGGCACAGGCTACCATCAAGCGCCTCTTCGTCAATCTGGGCATGACCTTTATGGAAATCATGTACATGCCTGCTTTGAACAAGGATAATATTCGGGGCTTAGTCACCTTCGACCGCCCGGATATCCTGTGGGAGGCAGTCCACGAAAACAAAGGCGTGGTCATGCTGGCCTGCCACATGGACAACTGGGAATGGCTGGGTGCAGGTCTGGCTCTCAACGGTTTTCCCCTGAGTGCTGTGGAAAAGCCCCAGCCTAACAGAGTGTACAGCGATTTCATGAACGAGCTGCGCCGTGGCGCCGGGCAGGAGATTTTCGCACGTGGCACCAGCGAGATTTTAGGCTGTGCTAGAGCCATGAAAAAGGGTCGCATGCTGGGCCTCATTGCGGACCAGGACGGCGGCTACGATGGCATTTTCGTGCCCTTTTTAGGCAAAATGGCCTCCACTCCCACGGGTCCGGCCTACTTTGCTCGCAAATTCAAGGCACCCATCATCCCGATTTTCATCGTGCGCAAACTCGATGGCTATGGTCATCAGGCCATTGTCAAGGACCCCATTCGCTATGAATTCACCGGCGACACCAAGCTGGATGATTATAATGTAACCTTGAAAATGACCCAAGAGGTCGAAAAGATTATCAAAGAATATCCTGATAACTGGATTTGGTTCCAGCATCGTTGGAATACACCCTACACACCACCTGAGGAGGACGGCAAGGCTGATGAAAAATAACAAAGTAATATTGGCCATCGTGGCCGGTCTTGTGATTGCGAGCTCCGTAATTGCTTGGCTTATGCTCGGTGGTGACAAGCCTACCAATGTAAATCTAGGCAAGGGTGTCAGCGCCCAAATCAATGCTTCCTTGAAAAACAGCGTCATCAAAAGAGAAAAGGATGGCAAGCCCCTGTGGGAGTTCACTGTGGCCGAGGTAATCAACGTGCATGAAAAGAACATCGCTATTCTCAAGGGCATCAAGGGCAAGCTGTATCGCAGCGATGGCAGCAGCTTTGAAATGAGTGCGGATCAGGGCGAGGTCGCCATCAAAAAAGACGATTTTTCCTTGGAAGGTCATGTACAGGCCAAGCTGACCAGCGGCGGCGAGTTTTCTGCGGACAAGGTTACTTGGCAGCAAAAGGACGAGCTGATTACGGCCCAAGGCCATGTGAAGCTGGTGAAGGATGATTATATTGCTGTAGCCGACGAGGCCAGCACCACCAGCGCTTTCCAAAGCGTGAAATTAAAGGGTAACGCGAAGGTTACGAAAGGCGGCGAATAGAGTGATCATGAAGAAGAAATATATACTGGCAGCTGTGGCCATGGCTTTGACCCTGGGACTGAGCGCCAATGCGTGGGCAGCAGCAGATAATTTCAGCGTCAAGGCCGATGAGCTGGAATACAACCTGCAAACAGGTGAAGGCGTGGCCAAGGGCCACGTAGAGCTGAAGCAGGACGGGGGCGTAGCCACCGCCAATTATGCCAAATTCAACAGCAAAAATAAAAGCGGCATGCTGGTAGGCAACGTGATGGTGGACCGCGAGGATGCCCACATCGTCTGCCGCGAATTCATTGCCCACAACGAAAATGATTTGTCCGCCGTGGGCAATGCCACACTTACTAAAGAGGGCAAAACCATCAGCGCTGACCGCATTGACTATTACAAGGGACGCCAATACGCCGAAACCATGGGCGGTTGGGCACGCCTCACCGATACCGATGGCAGCGTGCTGGATGCCGGCAAAATTGATTATGACATAGCTAACGGCATCGCCAATGCCACCGGCGGCGTTACCGTCAAGAGCACTGCTCGCGATTTGACTGCCTCTGCTGACAGCGCTGTCTATAAAACTGACAAGTCCGGCTATGTGGAGCTGAATGGTCATGCCACTGCCACCCAAAACGGCAACACCGTGTCCGGTGACAAGCTGCGCCTGACCAATGCCAATGTGGCTGAGGCAGATGGCGGCGTGAAGATTTATTACGTTCCCGAGCAGCAGCCCGCTGTTACCAACAAGGAAAAGCAGGCTGAGAAGGCTCTGGCTTAAGGGACGGAGGACAAAAGCTTGATTATTAGAACCGATAACCTGGTAAAAATTTATAATGAACGTCATGTAGTGGACGGTGTCAGCATCGAGGTGGAGCAGGGCACAGTGGTGGGCCTTTTGGGTCCCAACGGCGCCGGCAAAACCACCACCTTCTACATGATCGTGGGCATCGAAACTCCCAATGGCGGCTCTGTGACCTTGGATGGCAGGGATATTTCCAAGCTGCCCATGTACGAGCGCGCCCGCGCCGGCATCGGCTACCTGCCCCAGGAAGCGTCCATCTTCAGCAAGATGAGCGTGGAGGACAACATTATGGCCATTTTGGAGACCACCCATTTGTCCTCCGAGGAAAGAGTCAAGAAGATGAATGACTTGATTGAGGAGTTCCGTTTGGGACATGTGCGCAAAAGCGAGGGCAAGGCCCTGTCCGGTGGCGAACGCCGCCGCGTAGAAATCGCCAGAGCCCTGGCCACGGACCCGGCCTTCATCTTGCTGGACGAGCCCTTTGCGGGCATCGACCCCATTGCCGTGGCCGACATTCAGGACATGATTGCCCACCTTGCCAAGCGTGGCATCGGTATCCTCATCACCGACCACAACGTGCGCGAAACACTGAGCATTGTGGACAAGGCTTATATCCTGGCCAACGGCAAAATCCTGCTCCACGGCGACAGCGATACCATTGCCAATGACCCCATCGCTCGCAAATACTACTTGGGCGACAACTTTAGCATGTAGGAGGAAGAAAAGTGCGATTACGTTTATTAGACCGTTACGTCCTGAAGGAGCTGCTCTATCCCTTCGCCTTCGGTGTGGCCGCTTTCTCCAGCATCTTCATTGCCAGCACCATGCTGTTCAAGATCACCGAATATATCACTAAATATGGTGCGCCCCTAGAAACCATTGCGCGCCTCTTCTTGTATAACATGCCGGAAATCATCAACTACACCTTCCCCATGTCCATGCTTTTAGCAGCGCTCATGGCCTTTGGCAAGCTGTCCGGCAGCAGCGAAATCACAGCCATGAAGGCCGGTGGCGTCAGCTATTACCGCATTGTGGCGCCGGTTTTGGTGGTTGGCTTCATCGTCAGCATGTTCTCTTTAGTGTGGGCCGAAAAAATGGTGCCCTTCTCCAAGGCGGAATCAAGACGCATTTTGCGAGAAGAAATCAAGCATAACACCAGACCCACCACCCAAGAGCACATTGTCATCAAAACCATTAGCGGCAGCACCCAGCGGGTGACCTATGCCAATAAATTTGATGAGCAAAAGGGTAAGATGACCGATATTACCATCGAAGAATTCAACAAGGGCCGCATCGCCCGTATCCAAACTGCCAAGGAGGGCTATTGGGAAAATGGCACCTGGCGCATTGTCAACGGCAACGTTTTTGCCTTGGATGACGAGGAGGGCGTAACCAGCACCGCCAAATTCAAGGAGCAAATCATCCCTTTGAGCTTCTCGCCCAAGCAAATTTCCTGGGAGCAAAAGGAGCCTGAGGAAATGACCATCCGCGAGCTGCGTGAATATATCGGCATGCTGGAGGAGCAAAAGAGCCCCACCAACCGCCAATGGTGCGAAATCTTCATGCGTATCAACATTCCTTTGGCCAGCTTCTTCTTTGCCATGATTGGCGCCTGCCTTGGTACCCAAAAGCAAAGAACCAGTTCATCCATCGGCCTGGGCATCAGTGTAATCGTTATCTTTATTTATTACGCCGTGATGACCCTGACCTCGGGTCTTGGCAAGGGTGGCGCTATGCCGCCGCTGCTGGCATGTGCGTTGCCCAATATATTGTGCTTGGGCATCGGCTTGTACTTCATGAAGAAGAAAAATAATTAATTCGACTATCTAGGCAGCTAAAAAGCTAGCTGCGAAGAGAGGTGGCCCTTTGGTAGGTATCAGATTAATCATTATCATGGCCATTGTGGGCGGTTTTATCGCCTATTTGGCTGATAAAATGGGCAGTAAAATCGGCAAGAAGAAAATGTCCATTTTTGGCCTCAGGCCCAAGCATACTTCCATATTGTTGACCGTGACCAGTGGCACCATCATCGCGGTGCTGACCATTGGCGTCATGGCTGTTTCCTCCCAAAGTGCGCGTACTGCTCTGTTTGGCATGGATAAACTGCAGCGGGAGCTGAAGCTGCTCAATGCAGAAAAGGAAGGCGCCATTATGGCTTTAGATGCAGCCAAGGGGCGTGTGGAGGAGCAAAATAAAAAAATCAGCGAGCTGGATGCCAAAATGCAGGACAGCATGCGCGAAAATGATGCTATGGAGGCCAAGCTGGCCGAGGTAAATAGCATGTACAGCAAGGCTCAGGAGGAGTTGACCGCCCTCACTGAGTCCAAGGAGCAGCTGACCAGTGAAATCACCGAGCTGGAGAAAACCACCGACGCTTTGCGCAAGGGTATTATCAACATGCGCGAGGGTCAGGTGTATTACCGCGCCGGCGAGGTAGTTTATGCCGGTGTAATGCGGGGCGGACTCAAGCACGATGCCAACGTGGCTCAAGTAAATTGGCTTTTGCAAAATGCCAACGAAGCCGCCTTGGAGCGACTGGGCATGCAGCAAAAGGAGGAGCCCTTGCAGGCTATTTGGCTGTCTAGGGGCGTGGTGAACAACGCTGTGAACGCCTTGGACAAGAGCAAGGGCAATTTGTTCTTCAGAGTGCGCACCGTGGCCAACATCATCGTGGGCGAGCTGGCAGTGTGCGAAATCGAAATGTTCGAGAACCAGTTTATTTATCCTGACGGCACCTTGATTTACAGTGCTGATTATGACTTGCACGATGGCTCTGCCACCCATGACAATCTCTTGATGGGCTTCTTGAGCCAAATCAATCATCAGGCCGTGCAGGCCGGCGTTTTGCCCGACCCCTTGAGTGGCAAGGTGGGCAATATGGACGCTGCTACCATGATTGAAACCAGCAACGCTATTCGTCGCATTAACGGTGCCTTCACCATCAAGGCCTATGCTAAGGGTGATATCACCACCGCAGGTCCGGTGCGTTTGCGTCTGGAGGTCATTCCCAAGGATCATAAGAGTGAAGCCAATGAATAAAACAGCGTATTATTTGGGCATTGACCCGGGGCGCAGTAAAACGGGCTTGGCCTTGGTGGACGCAGCGGGGCAGATTGTGGCCCTGCATATTGCCATGACCGAGAACATGGAAGCTGAGCTCAAGGGCTTTGTTGGTACACAAGCTCTGGCGGGCATCGTTATGGGCAATGGCACCAACAACAAGGCTATTGGCGCTGCTGTGCGCAGGGTCTTTCCTGCTGTAGCCTTGTCTATAGTGGGCGAAGCCCACAGCACCGAAGAAGCGCGCACGCTTTATTGGCAGGTCAACCCGCCCACCGGCTGGCGCAAGCTGGTGCCCCTAGGGATGCTGGTGCCTGAAGAGCCGCTGGATGCATATGCAGCAGTGGTGCAGGTGCGGCGATGGTTGAAGGAGGAAGGAAAATGAGCAAATTGACGGAGATGAAGAGCGTGGACTTTTTGGCTGCTTTGGCCAGCAGTGCACCGGCGCCAGGAGGCGGCGGGGGTGCGGCCATGGCAGGAGCCTTGGCGGCAGCGCTTGCCTCCATGGTGTGCAATTTGACTATTGGCAAGGAAAAGTTCGCCCAGCAGGAGCCCGAGGTGAAGGAGCTTTTGGACGAGGCCGAAGAAGTGCGCCAAAGCTTGCTCGCTTTGGTGGAGGACGATGCGGCTGTGTTCAACAGCTTCATGGCCTGCTACAAGCTGCCCAAGGCTACGGAAGCAGAAAAGTCGGCGCGCATTGCTGCCATCCGCAGCGCTGCCAAGCAGGCAGCGGAGGTGCCCTTGGCCATCGCCAGAGCCTCCTACAGAGCGCTGATGCTGGCGGAGCGCTTGGTGTGCATTGGTAACCCCGGCGTGATTACAGACGGGGCCTGCAGCGCCATTTTGGCCCGGGCAGCGCTGCGCTGCGCGGAATACAATGTGCGCATCAATTTGGGCCTCACTAAGGACGAGGAGTATAACCATGGGGTGCAGGCGGAGCTGAACAATCTGCTCAAGAATGCGGAGGAGCTGGAGGCTGGCGCCCTCGCTTTGACGGATAAGGTGCTGGAGTAAAGCTTTTGACAAGCTAGCTGGCGTTTACTGTGCTATCTTTGCGTTTTAGTTGGCGTTTGTTATGTTGTTTTGCGTAGTTTGTACTATGGTAGCATATTCAGGCGCGGCAAGGGCGAAGCACTTGACGCAGAGCTGGTTTTCACGTATAATAGTACTGTTACGGAAAGGTGGCCGAGTGGTTTAAGGCTCTAGTCTTGAAAACTAGCGAGGGTGCAAGCCCTCCGTGGGTTCGAATCCCACCCTTTCCGCCATTTTCTTGAAAAAGCTATAGCACAGGCTGGCATTTGGTAAGTTCTCGTTGCTCTAAAAATAGTGCAAAATGTGGGAAATAATGCTTGCCAAAAGGCAGCATTTGTGTTATACTTGTATA
>SFRS01000024.1 GCA_004562175.1 bacterium
GGTTGGCATGTAACCAAAAACTTATAGAAATAAAGCGGACGTGCAAGCGTCCGCTTTTTTCATGCACTGCTCCTAAAGTCCAGCTGTTGCTTAAAATATGCCAAAGAAATAACAGATAATTTACACTTCTACCGGAAAAAGTAGTACAGCCTGTTGTGAAATATGGTACAATATATGTGTAAGAATAGAACGGAGGTGCCGCTTATGACAACAGTAGAGTATAAGTATAAATATGGCCACGGCTACAAGACCTTCTCTTTAGAAAAGGAGCATTTGCTGGACGAAGTAAAAATCGCTGAATTTCCTCCCCTGACCGATTTAAAGGCTGCTGTGCTGGATGCCATCTATCATCCCATTGCCAGCGAGCCCATTGACAAGCTGGTGAAGCCGGGCATGAAAATTGCCTTTATCTGCAATGACTCTACCCGTGTGGCAAATACCCATGACTTTATGCCCATTCTAGTGGACGAAATGAATAAACTGGGCGTCAAGGATGAAGACATGAAGATTGTGTTCGCTCTAGGTACCCATCGCGCCATGAGCCATGAGGAGATGGTGGAGCAGGTGAGCGAGGGCGTAGCTGCACGCCTGCCCATGTATAACAGCGATTGCAATAACCACGAGGACTTCAATTATTTTGGCGCTACTTCCTTTGGCACGCCTGTGCTTATCAATAAATTAATTTGTGATGTGGATTTGGTTATTATGACCGGCACAGTTGTGTACCACTTCTTCAGTGGCTTTGGCGGTGGCCGTAAGGCGGTTCTGCCGGGTGTGGCTGCCATGGAAACTGTACGCCGGAACCACAGCCTGATGATGAGCCCCAATTCCCAGCTGGGCAAGCTGGAGGGTAACCCCGTATACGAGGACCAGATGGAGGGCGTAGCTCTCTTTGCCCAAAAGCATAGACTCTTTAACTTCAACGCTATTTTGGATGCGCAAAAGCGCTTCTTAAAGATTTTCGCGGGCGACTGGAAAGAATCCCATCTGGAGGCCTGCCAATTTGTGGAGCAGGTTTATGGTGCCCCCATTAGCCAGCCGGCAGATATCGTCATTGCTAGCTGTGGTGGCTATCCCAAGGATATCAACATTTACCAGCTGCAAAAAACCATGGATAACGCTTGGTGCGCAGTGCGCGAGGGCGGCGTTGTCATTATCTTAGGCGAATGCGAGGAGGGCAGTGGTAGCGCTGCTTTAGAAAAAGCGCTGCAGGAGAATCCTTCTCCGGATGCTATCAAAGAGGCTCTGGCTAAGAAATTTGTCATCGGCGCCCACAAGGCCTTCGCCATCACCCGCCTCATGAAAAAGGCTAAATTCATTCTTGTGTCTGCCTTGGATAAAAAGCTAGCTAAGGATTTGCTCTTTGAAGCAGTTGATGATGTGGACGAGGCCATCAAGCTGGCAGAGGAATATGTTGGCCCCGACTACAAGATTTTGCTCATGCCACAAGGCAGCTTGACCGTGCCTGTGCTTAAAAAATAATAAATTTTACTAAAAATTATCCCCGATGCTGCTTGCCTTTTAAAACGAATTCAGATATAATTATAGCGTTGCAAAAAAAGTAAGAGATTAAAGGGGAGAGCTTTTTGAAGTTGGACATTGATTATAAGGCTATTGGCCTGAGAATAAAGGCTGCACGTACTCGCAAAGGACTTACTCAGGGGAATATAGCCCAATTAACCGGCTTGTCTACTCCGCATATTAGTAACATAGAAACTGGTAATACCAAGCTGGGCCTGCCCACGATTATTCATCTGGCGAATGTTTTGGATGTTTCCGTGGACGAGCTGCTCTGCGATAATATTCACCGTAGCGAGCAAATCTATTGTCACGAGCTGTCCGAGCTGGTGCAGGATTGCTCTGTGGACGAGCTGCACATTATCTCCGAGCTGGCCAAGGTCATCAAAAAGGCTGGCATTAACAGCGCCAAAAAGGCGAGAAAGCGTCGCACCAAGGCTGAAATGGCAGCTGCGAGAGCAGCTGAGGAGGCGGCCAGGGAGCTGGGCGCCTAAGCTGGCTTTGGTATATAGAATATCGTAAAAGTGCTACTGTAGCTCAGCTGGTAGAGCAACTGATTCGTAATCAGTAGGTCGCAGGTTCGAATCCCGTCAGTAGCTCCAAGAAAACTCGCCCCCAGATGGAATCTGGGGGCTTTTTATGTGCGCGCTGCGGCCAGTGCTGGGCGCGGCAATATTTTGTCAGAGGAAGTGGGTGCCATGCGCAAGCTTTTGGTGACGGGCTTTGATCCCTTTGCCCATTATCAGGTGAATCCCTCGTGGAAGGTAGTGGAAAAACTGCCTCAGCAGCTGGGTGATTTCGCTATTACTAAGCTGCTCTTGCCCAATATTTTTGGCCTTGCAGGACGCATGCTGCTAGAAAGGGCGGCGGAGCTAGAGCCCGACGTGATTTTTCTCATGGGTATGGACAGCGGTAGCGTCCACGTGCATGTGGACACTGTAGCAGTGAATATAAGGGACGCCTTGGTGGAGGACAATATGGGGCGCAAGCCTTGGAATGAGCCCGTGGTGGCGGGTGGTCCTGCGGCCTATCTGGCCACTATTCCTGCCCACGAAATTGTGCAGCAGCTGCAAAAAGAGCACGCCCATGTGCACTTGGGCTATACCACGGGCGGCTATGTGTGCAACGACATCTTTTATCTTGCTTGCCATCAGTATGCGGGCACAGCGACCAAGGTGGGCTTTGTACATGTGCCCCTGTTGCCGGAAATGGTGTGGGAGGAGCAGCTGGCTTTGCCGCTAGACCAGTCCCTCTGGGCAGTGCAAAGGATAATACTGACCCTGTCCCGGCTAACCAAGCAAGAATAAATGCCAAGGACTCTGTAAACTCCACGTAAATTATGATATAATACAGTATCATAATTTCAAGTGGAGTTTTTTATGCGCAGAAAGGTTTTATTTGGCTTTGACTATACGGACAGCGAGTTCATTAAGCTGGTGCTCTACCTCTTTGTAGGGGGCACAGCGGCGCTGCTGGAGTGGGGCCTCTTTTATGTTTTCATTCACTATCTATTGAATGGCTATGGCTGGGGCATAACCAGCCTGACCATGACGGCCACCGCCATGGCCTTTTGTCTGTCCACTCTGTTTCATTATTTCCTGGGCAATATTTTAGTCTTCGACAGTGGCAGTCGCTACAAGCGGGGTAAGGAGCTGAGTCTAGTCTTTTTAGTGAGCATCATGGGCTTGGTCTTCAATCTGCTGCTGATGTATATTTTTGTGACCCTTTTGAGCTGGGAGCCCATGCTGAGCAAGGTGCTGACCAGCTGCATCGTGGTGGTGTGGAATTATCTTTCCCGCAAAAAATGGATTTTTAGGAGCTAAAAATGGCAATACAATACGCTGAAGTAGATAAATTTAAAAAAGTTGTCATCGTTTACAATCGCAACAGTGGCAAGCAGCTTTTTGCCAGTATGATGGCCAAGATCAACGAGATTTTCAAAAGGCTCAAGGATCAGCTGGGCTTTAAGACTGTGGAGCTGCGTGAAATCAAGCGCTTTGATGAAATTCCTGCCATTGCGAAGGAAATGAAGGCGGAGCAGGTTGATTGGGTGGTTATCGCCGGTGGTGATGGTACCATTCGCGCCTTGATTGAACAGCTGTCCAATAATAATTATTTGCCCTATATCAGCGTTTTTCCGGCAGGCACAGTGAATCTGGTGGCCAAGGAGCTTTTGATGAGTGGTGACCCCTACAAATGGGCCAAGCGTGTGCTCAAGGGAGTGGAGGTGCCGGTATATTTGGGACGTGCCAACGGGCATGTGTTCCTGACTGTCACGGGTATTGGCTTCGATTCCTTGGTGGTGGACAATGTGACCGAAAAGGAAAAGAAGCTTTTGAATAAGCTGGCCTATGTGCTTCAAGGCACGGAGATCATGCGTAAGGAGGTGCTCTTCAGCAACTGGCGTTATCGCTTCCAGGTGCGCTTTGATGATGAAGAGGAATGGCACGAGGCCTCCTCCGTTATCGTGGGCAAGAGCCGCTATTATGCCGGTCGTTATAATTTGTTCCGCGGGGCTTCCTTGTCCACACCATGGCTTTACACAGCGCTGTTCACCGGCGCCAAGCGTGCCGACTTCATTCGTTATGCGGCCTGTATCGCCATGGAGGCTTTGGGCTTGGACAAGGATATAGTGGTGCGCAGGGCGAAGCGCTTAGAGATTCGCTGCAATGTGGAGGATTTTGCTGCGGAGCTGGATGGGGACGCCGTGACCAGTGCTCCCTTGAGCATCGAGCTGGAGGATGAGCCCATTAAATTTTTAGCTTAATGTGTATAGATGAGGGTATGATGCAAGTTGAGAAAGGAAATAAATAAGCTAGTGCTAGTGCTGTTCCTGCTGGTGGCAGGGGCAGTGGAATGGAAGCTAGCCTATGACAATTTTGGCGCGTTGGAGCCCATGCCCGTGGAGGAATTTGGCTTTGAAATCTTCAACCATCTTTTGCGGGATTGCCTTTTGGGACTCATCGTCTGGACCATGTATTTTCGACGCAAGCGTTTGCCGGACAGGCTGCGGCGTTATTTCCCGGTTGTAGTAATTGGCCTGCTCTATGTGGGCGTGGCCTGCTTCATGGTGTACCAGCTGAGCCTGGACAAGGGCGCTCAAACCACCTTGGCCATTATCGCTGGCATTAATAACAATATTTTGCTGGTGCTCTTGGCTGCCATGTGCTATTATAAGTGGCCCAATGCTTTGATGAAGGGCATTTACTTTGTGATGTACATCTTCACGGCCTTGACACTGCTTTTTGATGCCTTTTATTTTTGGCAGACCTCCATGCATGTGGAAAGTGTGCTCTTCCAAAACTTGAACCTGTACGCCATCAAGGGTGTGCTGGCCACCATGAGCAACATTCTTTTGGCGACTATCATCGGTGGCGTGGCCTTGATTTTACTGCTTTTTCAAGTGCCCAAGCCCAGCAAGCGTAAGCCCAACTTCGTGTGGTCCTTGTTGTGCGTGGCCATGTTCACCATCGGCCTCAACTTGGCGGACAAGCTGCTTTTGAACGGTGGCATGTGGTGCGTGGAAGAAATTATCGGCAGCTATATCACCATTGAAAACGAAAAAACGCGGCTTATATACCGCAACATGCTGTCCGTGCCCATCAACATCAATTTCGTCAGCAAGGCTCTTTTTGATACGGATAAAATGGCCGGTGCCAAGCATGTGGAAATGCGTGAGCTGACGGATAAGGATAAGAAGACACTGCATAAGCTGGGCATTGAGGTGCCAAAGCCTGCTGTGGCTAAAATTGCGCCCCAATACGATCGCGTGGTGCTCCTGATTTTAGAATCAATGCATCGGGATTATATCAATTATTACAACGAGAATATTCCCGAAAAGGCCACGCCCTATATGAATCAGCTAGTGATTCGTTATCCGCATTTGAATAAATATTATTCCTCGGCGGTGCCCACGACTCAGGGCCTCAACGCTACCTTCCGCTCCCATTTGATTATGGACAAGGATGTGCCGGGTAAGGGAACGCCTTCCCTGTTTCGTGTAGCGCAGGCTGCTGGCTACAGGGGCATTTTCATGAATGCCTCCAGCCAATATTATGCCAACGAGCTGAAGGAATATCCTGACCAATTTGGCATGCAGGAATATTTGGCCAAGGAGCAGCTAGAAAAATTTGGCTACACCGGTGCCAGTGGCTGGGGCTATCACAATGATGTGATGTATGAGCATACCCTGCGCATTTTGGAGGAGAATCGGGATAAAAAGCTGCTTTTGGTGACCAAAACTCTGGATATGCACCAGCCCTATCCTTATACGGGCTATCGCTGGGAGGAAATGCCTGAGGGTGTGCGCGATAATCCCAATGTGACGGTACGAGGGGTGTATTGGGTGGATAAAACCTTGGAGCATTTCTTCACCGAAGCCGAAAAGCGGGGCCTGATGGATGAGCGCACTCTGTTTTTAATTACCAGTGACCACAATCCTCACAGCGGCGGCGAATATACCAAGCTGGTGGAGAAGGCCAATGACAAGCTGAGCATCGCGCCCATTCCACTAATTTTTATCAGCAAGAATTTGCTGCCCTTGGATGAGCTGCGTACCAATGAATATGCTTCCCAAATTGATTTGGCGCCCACGCTGCTTTATTTAATGGGCTTG
Organism: bacterium; assembly: GCA_004562175.1. Classification (GTDB taxonomy): domain Bacteria; phylum Bacillota; class Negativicutes; order Acidaminococcales; family Acidaminococcaceae; genus Phascolarctobacterium_A. Next base: position 6,134 of record SFRS01000024.1, read on the forward strand.
GACATTCCCGCAAAATTCATGGGACGCAATCTTTTGCAGCCTGCGCGTGTGCCCTTTGCCTTGGGCTATTTTGGTGGCAAGGCCTTTTATTGGTCGGCTAAGCAGCATTTTGTGGACCAAATGGATAATCCTACGCCCAACGATGATGAGGATGCACTGAGCAACTATATCATCCATAATTATGGACTATGGCACCAAAAAGAGTAAAGGATTTTAAAAATTTAAGCTGGTTTTAAATGATAGTGTAAAAGTATAATGTATACAACTCCGTAGAGACTACAAATTCTACGGAGTTTGTTTTATAATAAAATATCATACAATATTAATAGTAAATGGAGGGGTATGTATGTTTTTGATTATTGGTGCGCTCGTGGTTTTGGGCGTAATCTATCTGCTTTTAAAGCGCCATGAGTCCCGCATGGTTTTAATTGCAGCTGGTATTTTGATGTGTATTATCGGTGGCAAGCCCATGGCTGCTCTGGATGCTTTTGCTAAGAGCATGACTAATGCTGGCTTGATTACCTCTGTGTGCTCCTGCATGGGCTTTGCTTGGTGCATGAAGTACACCGGCTGCGACAAGCATTTGGTTGTGGCTATTGGCAAGGTGCTGAAGAAGATGGGCTTCCTCCTGATTCCCGGCGCTACCCTGGCAACCTTCGTTGTTAATATCGCTATCCCCAGTGCTGCAGGCTGCAGTGCTGCTGTAGGCGTTATCTTTATTCCTATTTTGATGGCTGCAGGCGTGCATCCGGCTATGGCTGCTGCTGCTGTTAAGTCCGGTACTTATGGCAGCATGCTGAACCCTGGCTTGGTACACAATGGCGTTATCGCAAAGCTGGCTGGCGTGCAAATCACTGATGTTATCGGTAACCATATGATGGCTACTGTAGCAGGCGTTGTGGTAGCTGCTGCTGTGCTTACTGTTGTGGCCATCGTATTGAAGGAAAACAAGGGCTATGTGCCTGAGGGCAGTGTTATTGATGACGAGAGCTTCTCTGTAAATCCGCTGTACGCTATTATGCCTTTGATTCCGGTTATTATCCTGATGCTGGGCAGTACTAAGGTTGTGCCTATTCTGAAGATGGGTGTACCTCATGCTATGATTATTGGCGCTATCCTTGCTTTGGCTGCAACCCGCAAGAGTCCTGTTGAGTTGACTAAGAGCTTCTTCAATGGTATGGGCGATGCGTATGCTAATATCATCGGTATCATTATTTCCGTTGGTGTTTTCGTAGCTGGCTTGAATGCTCTGGGTCTGATTAAGGCTTTGATTGCTTGGATGCTGCATTCCACTGGCATTGTGAAGATTGCTGCAACCTTTGGTCCGTTCCTGCTGGCGTTGATTTCCGGCTCCGGTGACGCAGCTACTGTTGCCTTCAACGAGGCTGTAACTCCGCATGCTGTAGAGTTTGGTATTTCCACCATGAATATGGGCTCCATTGCTGCCTTGGGCGGCACCCTGGGCCGTACTATTTCTCCTATCGCTGGTGCAACTATTATTTGCGCAGGTATTGCAGGTGTTGACCCCATGGAGGTTTGCAAACGCAATGCGCTGGGTATCGTGTGCGCTCTGCTGGTAGGCATGGTTCTGCTGCTGTTCTAATTTAAAATGTCCTGTAAAGTTGCCACCGTTAGTGAATAGCTAGCGGTGGCTTTTTCTTATGGCTGATATCGCTCAAAGGTATACCTGTGAAGTGCTCCGGTCTGCGAATGCTTGATACAATGTCCACATAGAGCGCTTAATCCGTCAAGAGAAAAGCCTCCGAGAGCGTGACGAGGCGCTTCGCGAACATGCGAGCCTGTCCGTTGCTATCGTAATTCGAGTATTCATAGCAATGCTATCGTAGTCGCATTCTTGCCTCCGCCACTTCCCGGGTATACGCTTTTCGCTTGCATAGTTTGGAAGAATTATAAAAGTAAAGCTACTTGGATGGCTCCCCCG
>SFRS01000025.1 GCA_004562175.1 bacterium
AACTCGGCCACAGTCAAATCCTTGGCGTCAATCTTTACCACAGCCAAATCGGTGGCCGGGTCTGCGCCCAAAACCTTGCCCTTCACACTGCGACCATCGGAAAGGCTGACAATAATTTCCGAAGCACCCTCCACAACGTGATTATTGGTAGCAATATAGCCTGCCTTGTCGTAAATCACGCCGCTGCCAGTGCCCTTATCAGTGAAATAAACACGGTTAAAAAAGTCGCGCACATACCCCTTGTTGGTGATACCAACCACTGCCGGACCCACCTTTTTAGCAGCCCTTACAATGGGGGTATTGCGAGCAGAGCTCAGCTGCTGCTCTTGCTTAGCAGCCGGTTTTTCGGCCACAGCCGCAGAGGTTTTGCTGTCGCCGCAGCCGGCAACCAGCACGGCAGCGCCAACTAAACCACAAGCCAAAATATTCAATGCTTTTTTCCAAGTAATTTTTTGCATCATTTTCACTCCTTGCATCAAAGTGTTCATCAAAATTAGTCTTCAAATAAACCCGGTAGAGCCAGCTGCCCTGTCAGGAAATCTGCCACGGGCTGGTACTGATTAGCCACCAAAAGCCTCGTTTCCCTCAGCCTTTTTTTGCTATCCAATATGTTCTGCACAGTATCCAAGGCCAATTGTGGCAGATTATTTTGCTCGCTTAAATGCGCTAAAAAGATATGCTTGGGCATCCTTTCCAGCTGCAGCAAAAACTGACCTGCCGTAACGTTGGAAAGATGGCCTCGCGTGCCCAAAATCCGCTGCTTCAGCTCGTAGGGATAGCTGCCATTTTTCAGCATTTCTACATCATGATTAGCCTCTAAAATCAGCACATCGCTGCCTCCCGCTGCCTCTCGCACGGCAGGCGTCACAAAGCCGGTGTCCGTAACATAGGTACATTTTGTTCCACCTGTGCGCCAAAGAAAGCTGTAACCCTGGGGCTGCGCCGCATCGTGGGAAATAGCAAAGCAGTCAACGCTCACATCCCCTACCAGCATGCGACTGCCGGTTAGGCGACAATTAGCCCTGTTGAGCTCGGGATATTTGCTAAAAATCATCCTCCAAGTGCCTTGGCTAGCATACATGGGCACTTGATATTTTTTAGCGAAGGTTACCAGCCCCTTGACATGGTCCACATGCTCGTGGGTCAAAAATACGCCATCCAATTCCTCAGGTGAAGCCCCCACCTGCTGCATGCGCTTCACCAGCTCACGACAGCTGATGCCCACATCCACTAAAAAACGTTGGCTGTCGGTGCTGATCAGCGCTGCATTTCCCTTGCTGCCGCTGGCCAGCGTCACAACCTGTAAATCTTTCGCCAAAATTGGCACACTCCTATCACTAAACGCTTATATTATAACAAAGAAATTTAACATTTTTGTGGCATTTCCGTAAAAAACATGCTACGAAAGAGAAAAAGGTGCACCAACTAAACCAGTCAGTCCACCTTTATCACATCCATTAATGTAGCTTCTGGCATTTTGCGCACAGGCCATAAAAATAGAACTGTCCACCACTAACAGTGAAGCCACCTTCATCCTTGACCATGGCTGTGAGCTGAGCACGCAGCTCTTTACTCATGGGCACATCCTGAATAAGCCCGCATTCAGTGCAGCAAAGGTGATAATGCTCATGCATATTAGCATCATAGCGATAGCTGTCCTCACCTGTATTCAGGATTTGAATAGCCTTAATGTCACGCAGTATTTCCACGGTCTTATACACAGTAGCAAAGCTCATGGCAGGATATTTGGGTTGCAGCCTATTGTACAGCATTTCCGCATTGGGATGCCATGGCCTTTCTGCCAAAGCTTCGTATACTGCCAAACGCTGCGGTGTTACCTTGTAACCATGGTTTCGAAGCAGAGCAGTGAGCTCTTGACTAGTAAGCATGCGACATCACTCCATTGCTAATAGCAGGGGATATAAGGGCTGTCCCCCATAAAATACTTCTACTTCCCAATCCTCATTAATTTCTTCCAGCTTTTCAGCAAAGGCACCAGCGGCCTCTTCGTCCAAATCAGCACCATAATACAGGCTCAACAGCTCATAATCCCCGCCACAGAGCATCTTCTCCAGCACCTCTTCGATGCTGGTACCGGTGCAGACGATCTTATCGTTGAGTATGCCAAGATAATCACCTTGGCGCACCTCTAATCCATTTACTACACTGTCGCGCACAGCCACAGTCACGCTGCCGCTTGCAGCTTCCTTGGCTTCCTTAGTCATCACAACAGTGTTTTCATCCAGGCTACGAGTGGCATCGAAATGCAGCAAAGCGGCCAAGCCCTGTGCCATATTAGTCGTAGGCACAAAGGATACCTTAGAGTTACCCAAAAGCTTGCGCACCTGCTCCGCAGCCAAGATAATATTCTTGTTATTGGGCAGGATAATATATTGCTCACAGCTGCCATTTTCGATGGCCTGCACAAAATCCTCTACCGGGGGATTCATGCTTTGGCCGCCACTGATGATTTCAGCAGCACCCATCTCATGCATAATGCGGGCAATACCCTCGCCTGCAGCCACAGTAAGCACGCCTACGCCATGCTTCACTGGTTGGATATCCTCAGCGGTAAACAGACGATTTTCGTGCTGGTCCCGCATGTTCTCAATCTTAATATCATGGAGTGTGCCCCATTGTTGAGCAGTATTCAGTGCATTGCCAGGGTTCTTGGTGTGAATATGCACCTTGACAATGTCCTCGACTACGGCCACGATCATGGAATTACCAAAGCCCTGCAGTGCTTCGCTGACAGTCTTTTTGTCAACGCTGGCACCTTTAACAATAAATTCAGTGCAATAAGGATATTCCAAATCCAATGGCTCCCCGCCCAGCTTCACAGTAGCCGGACGCGGCGCAACCTCCAGCACCTGGCAATCCTGCCCTCTTAGGCCAGCCAAGCAGCCTTCGAAGAAGGCTATCAAGCCTTGGCCACCGGCATCCACCACACCTGCTGCCTTCAGCGCAGGCAGCTTTTCCGGAGTCAGCGCCAGCTCCTCCTTGCCGGAGCGAATAGCTGCCAAGAGCACGTCCTCCAAGCTCACGTTGTCACTGCGAACTGCCTGGTAGGCACCCTTTGCCATACCGCGAGCCACCGTCAAAATGGTGCCCTCCACGGGCTTGGCAACACTTCTATAGGCATATAAAATGCCGAACTGAAAGGCCTTGCCGATTTCAGTATTATTCAAGGTTTTTTTGCCGGCTACTCCCTTGCCAATGCCCCTAAGCAATTGGGACAAAATAACGCCGGAGTTGCCACGGGCACCCATAATCGCACTGCGAGCAGCTGCTGCGCCAACCTCGCCAGCCTCGGCTTCATCACTCATGGCACTGATCTCCCTAGCCACAGAAGCCATAGTATGCATCATATTGGTACCGGTATCACCATCAGGAACAGGAAAAACATTCAGCTCGTTGATGGCCTCATAATTCTTCTCAAAGCTATGATAAGCACCTAGCAGCATGTCCTTGACCTGCTTGCCGGTGATCTCCTTCATTAACTCCATCTCACTCCCACACCTTTCCTTTAGGCCTTGCGGCGCACAAACACGCCGATAGCACCAGGCCCAAGATGAGCCGCCAGCACAGTACCAATACTGGTCACCATCACCGGCACTCCGGGATAACGCTCCTGCATTTCCGCAGCCAAAGCCTGAGCCTCATCGGGCACTACAGCGTGAGCTACGAAAATTTCTTCGATAGGGTCATGGCTACAAGCTAGCTCCACCATACGCTTCAAAACCTTTTTGCGAGTGCGAGCCTTGTCCCCGATAAGCAGCTTGCCCTCCCTGTCAAGATGCACAATAGGGCGAATCCCCAATATATTGCCAACCAAAGCGCCCACCGCACCGATGCGGCCGCCCTTTTGCAGGTAATCAAGAGTTTTAACAGTAAAATATGTTTCCGTGCGCAAAGCGCAATCACGAGCAAAGGCTTCCAGCTGGTCCATATCCTCCACGCCGGAATCAGCCATGCGCAAAACCTCCATGGCCATGCCACTCAAGGGGCAGGCAGCAGTCAAGCCATCCACGCAACGAATATCAGCACCCTTAACCTCGCTCATCACCTGCTTGGCTACCATACAGCAGGTTTGATAGGTGCCGCTGAGCACGCTGTCCACTGCAATATAAATGATCTTTTTGCCTGCTTGAGCCAACTCGGTAAAAAACTGGTGAATATAGCCTACGGGCGGTTGGGAGGTGCCGGGCAACTGGCCGGTTTTCTCAACCATGGCGAACATCTCCTCCAAGGAACGGTCACCATCCCACCACTCTTCATTGCCATGGCGTGCAATTAAACGCAGCACATGGCAGCGAGGATCATCCTTCAAAGGGGTTTCATGGGATACTGCGATGGTATCCACAACTACATGTATTTTATCCTGCATATAAGCCTCCTGTAGGGTGTATTTATCAAAAAAACGTGAAAAATCCGCACTTATTCCATGTTACCTTACATTGTACCATAATCTCAGCTATTTTGCCACTACATATGTGTCCAACATGTAATCTTTTGCCAATCAAATAATGAACTGCAAAATGGCAAAAAAAAAAGCCCTTACGAAGAAGGGCCAAATGAGGGGCTGTTTTGATGATACTAGTATAACATCTTTGTATACAAAATGCAAGACTTTTTTTGTAATTTTTCTAACAATTTTTATTTGTAATCGGCACCCAGCATAATCACTCCATCACAATCAGCCGCGCCATCACGACTAATGCGCAGCTTATGGGTAAAGGGAACCTGGGAAAGACGTCCCACCACAGCGCCATTATTGGTGGTAGAGATAACAGTGGTTTGAGCCACTAATTCACCGCTGCCACCATTGATAACAGTGAAGCCCGCTGCCTTGAGTTTATTGATGGCGCTTGCTCCAGCGGTTTTGCTGCCGCTGCAGTTCACCAAACGCACCACAGTGCCACCGGCTTTAGTAGCGCCGGCCTTACCGGTCTTTTTGCCAGCCTCAGCCTTAGCCATCTCCTTGGTCACCGCTGCCTTGTCCTTAGCCGCCTTTTTCTTTTCTGCCAAAGCCTTTTCTTCCTGCACGGCCTCTTTATTTTCTCCGCTGTCGTCGCCTTTTTTAGCCTTTTCCACGGCCACATTGTATTCACGTTCCATGAGCTCTGCAGCGGATTTATAGGTTTCAGTCATGGTCGCACCCTGCATCTTGACCATTTGCTCGCGCAAGTCGGTGATATCAGGGAGCCAATAGCTGATGCCATCAATGTATTCAGGGGTTCCGGGTACAGTTGCCATAGCCAAGCCCTTGCTTTTCACCATAGCGTGCAAAGCACGTCCCAAGTCCACCATATCGGTCAGGGGCAGGTCAGTTTTCACCATGTTGGTCAGCTGCTTGGCCAATCCCGGAATATGGAGTAGCATATTGGCCGAGGTGATGCGGTCATACACCGCCAGCATAAAATGCTGCTGACGACGAATGCGGCCAATATCACCCTCTTCATCACGGTAGCGCACATACTGAATAGCAGTTTTGCCATCCATGTGCTGCATGCCCTTTTTCAAATCGATTTTGAAGCCGTCCCATTCGTCATAATAGTACATGTTCTTCTCGACATTGATGTCGACGCCACCAATAGCATCTACCAAGCCCACGAAGCCCTTGAAATCAACCATGACGTAGTTATTAATTTTGATGCCTAAAAGCTCCTCCGTGGTCTTTTGGGTCAGCTCACGCCCACCATAGGCGTAGGCGTGGTTAATCTTGTCCCAGCCATGACCCTTGATGCGCACGCGGGTATCACGGGGCACGCTGAGCAAGGAAGCCGCCTTTTTATTGGTATCAAACATGACAACAAAGAGAGTGTCACTGCGTCCCACATCATATTCCTCCGGACGCTCATCCACACCCATAACGATAATATTCTTCTTCAGGCTCAGTCTCTCTCCGGGCGCTAAATTATCCATGCCCTTTTCCGGATTGAAATAACTAAACAGCAAATAGGCAAAGGCACAAACAGCTGCCACAATGCCTAAAATCTTCACCTCAAAAATACTCTTCATACTGCCATCCTCTCATTAATAAATTAAAACAAAACAATTTCTCAAGCCTTCGCTGTACTTGCGGCCAAGAAGGCTTCCAGCTCCGGTCGACTGCGATGCAGGAAAGCATGGAGCATACGTGCCGTCAGCCCCCAAATCACATGTCCACCATATTCATAAAAATATACATAGTACTGCTTATGCTTGCGCCACCCCCGCATACGGTCCGGCACCAAATCAAAGGGAAAATCCTCTCCCGGATGGTCCGCCAGCTCCATGGAGCAACGGCGAGGTGTCATGGCCAGCAAAGCCTGCAAGGGGACTGTAAAAACGCACTCCACCTCACTGGGATTGAAGGTTATCTTCCCAATATCCTCAATCATGCCCACAAAGGGATGAATAATGGGTCCCATGTGAGTCACTAGTGAATCTAACTCACCGCAAATAGTGATGTCTTCTGGAGCAAGTCCCAGCTCTTCACAGGTTTCCCGCACAGCGGTCACGGCAAAATTGTTGGCATCGCTGCACTCCACCTTGCCCCCCGGAAAGCAAATCTGTCCCGGCTGACGTCGCAAGCTGTGGGCACGCTCTTCAAAAAGTACAGCTATACCTTCCTCTGTTTGCACTAGGGGCAAAAGCACTGCTGCCTCCCATAATCTATCCAGCTTGTCGATTCCGGGAGGGCGTCTGTGCAGACGCTCGTATAAAATTTCTTGTAGCTTATGCATTTTATCCATGATAGCACCCTATTATAACACTTGTATTCCATAAATTCCAGTTAATTCTAGGTATCTCAGTAACCTAAATTCCCTTTCTTATCTTCTACAAGCCTGAAGCCCTCTCCTGCCTTGCCACAGAAATTTTACAGTACTTATTTTGCATACTAAAGGAAAAGCGCCGCCCGCGCATTGCAGGCGACGCCAAGGGAAAGGACAATATTAGTAGAGAGGCTCTTGGATGTTAGCGCGCTCGCTCTTGTCAACCATAGCAGCAACAGTTGCGTCACCGGTGATGTTAACAGCAGTACGCGGCATATCCAGAATACGGTCGATGCCGGCAATCAAAGCGGAGCCTTCCAACGGCAGACCCAGAGTGGTCAAAATCATGGTCAGCATGATGAAGCCAGCGCCGGGAACGCCTGCGGTACCGATGGAAGCCAGAGTACCGGTCAGGATAATGGTCAAGTATTGAGCACCAGTCAGCTCAATGCCGTAAAGCTGAGCGATGAACAGTGCGCAAACGCCTTGGTAAGCAGCGGTGCCGTCCATGTTAATGGTTGCGCCCAAGGGCAGTACGAAGGAGGAAACCTCTTTGGAAACGCCCATCTTTTGTGCGCAGCTCATGGTCAGGGGCAGGGTGCCGCCGGAGGAGCAGGAGCTGAATGCCATCAGGAAAGCCGGGGAGATGCCCTTGAAGAATTTCATAACATCGGTGCCAGCAATGAATTTCAGCAGTGCGCCATAAACGATAACTGCATGTACCAGGCAAGCCAGATATACAGCCAACACAACCTTCAGCAGGGGCAGCAGTACAGCAGGGCCATTAGCAGCAACTACAGGGGTAATCAGGCCAAATACGCCGATAGGAGCTACAGCCATGATGTAGCCAACGATTTTGTAGGAAACCTCAGCCAAGCCGTCGATGGTGTGACGCAGGTAGTCTGCCTTTTCACCAACAGCAGTGATGCCAACGCCAGTGAACAGAGCGAAGACGATGATTTGCAGCATATTTGCTTTAACCATAGCGCCCAGCGGGTTGGTCGGGAAAATGTCGATGATAACCTTCATCAGAGGAGGAGCAGTTTTAGCTGCTACCTTAACAGATTCAGCAGGCATGGTCAGACCAGCGCCCGGTTGGAAAACGGTGCCGAAGCCCAAGCCGATGATGATTGCGAATGCGGTGGTAACCAAATACCAAGCAA
>SFRS01000026.1 GCA_004562175.1 bacterium
GGCAAAAAAATCCGGTCTTGTGGTGAATGCCGATGCCAAGCATGTGCTGCGTGATATTTCCATCACCGGTGCTGTGGGCGCCAGTGGCGCTGTGGGCGTAGCCTTGGATGTGACTGCTGTGATGAACAATCTCAGCGGCACTACCAAAGCAGAGGTCCTCAGAAGTAACATCAATAAAAATGTCACCAGTTGCGCTGGCGATGTGAATGTGCGTGCTCATGACAAAATGGACATGAGCTCCCATGTGGGTACATTGAGCGTGGGAGCAGCCGGCAATGTGGGCGTTGGACTAGCGGGTACAGGTGACTCCAATGTTTTAAGTCGCACCACCCAAGCCCGCATTGTGGGCCAAAATACAAACGGTGTGCGCAATGCTTTGAATGCCCATAATGCCGATGTTTACGCTTTGGGTGAAACACTGGTGCATATCAGTGAGACCGGTGTGGCCGCAGGTGCAGGCGCTTATGCCGGTGCGGCCGTCAATGCCTCTGACTCTGTGGATAGCTTGACCGGCAACACCTTGGCCTTGGTGAGCAATGTGGCAGGGCAGGTGCACAAGCTTACTGTGGATGCTGAAAGAGCGGCCAACGTACGCACCTATAACAACGCCATTACTTTGTCCGGCGGCATTGGCGGCGGTTCCATTGGTGTGGCCGTGACCAATATTGAGGACCAGGCTCATACCAATGCGGAGCTGAGCAACGCTGTACTTACTTCCGACGGTGATACTTTGAGTTCAGTGGCAGTGCTGGCCAATAATAATACCCATCTGGAGACCGAGCTTTCCAGTGATTCCCTGTCCATTTCCATCGGTGGCAGCGTGGGCATCTCTGTTGAAAATGTCAACATGGAAGCGCAAACAGGCGTGTCCGTGCTGGATACTAAGTTGGGTACCACCGAGCGCGAGTTTGACTATTTTGATGCGAAGGCTAATAGCAAGCTTTATAATAAATTCCAAAATGTGGACGTGGCTGCCGGCTCCTTGTTGGGTGTTGCCGTGGGCAAGGGTGCCATCAACATGAATGGCCAGACCATGGCCACTGTGGATACCACTGCTGCCTATGCCAAGAATATTGACGTATGGGCACACGAGACTCGTACTACTAACGCTACTATGGTGGGCGTCAGTGCCGGTATTGTGGCCGTGGGCGTGAACCTGCTGTACACCAATATCGGTGGCGATTTAAAGGAGAAGTATGAATATGATCGTGGTGGCGATGACCCCAATGAGGGAGCCGGAGAATACAGCACTGCTGATATTCGTGAATCTGTCAACGAGGCCATTGCCAACATCAATAGCAGTGTAGATAAGCTTAATGCCAATGAATATACCCAAGGTACAGTGGCGGCAACCGGACTGAGCAGCATCAATAGGGGCAGTGCTGACGGCAAGGTCGAAACCAATGTAAAGAATAGTGCTTTGGTTGCTTCTCAAGACCTCAGCGTGAAAAATGAAGCTACCACCAGCTTGAATAATTCTGTGAAGCAGGGTGAAGTGGCAGGCGTTGCTGTAGCTGTTTCTGCCAGCCATGTGGATGTAAAGGACACCCTTAATGTAAATATCCAAAACTCTGCTTTGCAGGGTCAGGATTTGGAAGTAAAATCGGAAACCAATGGCACCATTACCAACTATGTGGGGCAGGGTGGCTTTACCATTGGTAAATATGCAGATACTACAGCCCACGTACAGCACCATGGTGATAATACTATTGCTATAGACAATTCCAAATTGGTTGCCTTGGGTCAAGTAGTGGGTGAACTTAATCCCCTGCGTGTATTAGCTAAAAATACTACGCAAATTGCTAATACTGGCTTTGGTCTCAGTATGTCCGGCCTCACAGCAGGCAGATTGGTTCTCAAGGGTGAGGACTATGCCAATGTGGCCGTGCAATTGGGCGAAAACGAGAAGATTAGTGGCAGCAATGAGTTCAAGAGTGCAGGGACGTTGGTGAAGGCCACTAACGCTCCTGCAGTGAAGGATGAAATCACTGCCAACGTGACTATTGGGGGCTTCGAATTCCATGGCAGCATTGTGGAGTCCCATGCTCGTGGCAAGTCCAGCCTTGATGTGAGCAACAAAAATACCTTTGATAGCGCCGATGTTTCCCTGCTTTCCCAAACCGGTGGCTCCAATGCTTATACCACCGAGTCCTTAAACCACGCTGTTTCTGTAACAGGAATAGATGTGACTGTGAACAAGGTGCGCACCTATAACGATATGCAGGCCAGCACCAGTGTGGGCGCAGCTCGCTTTATTAACGGCGAGAGCCTAGGGGATTTGACCATTGGCTCCACCAATACGTCCACCAGCAATGCGTATGTGCATACAGTGAATATTAGCTTTGGCTTTGCTTGCAGCAGTAGCTTGGCTCAGTCCGAGTCCTCCGGCAAAGCGACTACTACGCTGGATTTGGGCTCCTCCACCCTGCAGGTCAACGATTTGGATATTTATGCATCCAACAGTGATGAAATCGAGGCCAAGGCTGATGGCTCCAATGCAGGCCTCATTGCCATTGCTCCCTATGCAGCTCAGGTAGAGAACACTGTTAACACTACCACTACGACCACGATTAAGGGTAAGATTGCGGCTGCGGGCACAGTAACAGCCCAAGCCTTGCGCAAGGATACGGAGAACATGCGGGGGGATTCCCTCTCCGTCAGCGCCATTGGCGGCGGTGATGTGAAGACCATCAGCAATATCACGGCTAACACCAGCTTGAATTTGGAGCAGGCCCATGTTGCTAGCGCGAAGGATATGCTGCTGGAGGCCGAAAACACTGTGACCATGAACCGCAAGGAAGGCTTTGAAAAGATGGTCATGGGTCAAGGCTGGGGCCTTGTGGGTGTCGATACCTCCGGCGTTCGCAATACCATCAATTCTCATGCTCATGTAAATTTGGTGGATACGGAGCTCTTGGCGGCTTCTGATATGCAGCTTTTGGCTCACACCAACGAGAACATGCAGGTCAATGGTTATATTTATAACGTGAGCGCTGTGGGTGGCTCCGAGACCAGAGTGACCAACACCATTAATAATGATGACGCCATCAAGCTGAAGAATAGTAAGCTCACTACGCCCAAAGCAGGTACGGATATTACTCTTTCAGCGGCGGATGACATCAAGCTCTTTACCTATGCTTACGCGGAAACCGGCACTGGCATTGTGACTGGCTCCAATGCGATTATGCACAACTATTTCACCCGCGACAACAGCATCAAGCTGGAGGGCGCGGGCAATAGCCTATACAGCATGCAGGATATCAATCTCTATGCGGGCAAGCTGGCTGATGGCAATGTAGCTACCTTGGATTTGGATGCGGAATCCGCAGACTTTTCCGGTGCTGTGATTGCCATTGCAGTGGAGCCCACTGTGGACAATGATATCAAGCAAAACAACCAAATTACCATTGACGCAGGCAGCTCCAGCACCAGTGTGCGTCATACTAATATTTATGCGGACAAGGGTCGTGAAATGGCCAGAGTTTATGCCGGTCGCTACAAGGGCATGTGGGGCGGCGAGCGCAAGGGGAGCTTTGTGACCACCGACAAGGGCGAAACCATTACCGGCAAAACTGACAAAAACTACGTGAAGATTGATGGCAACGTGGTGGCCGGTGTAGCCAACAAGATGAATATAACCATTGGCGAGGCCAATGAGGTTGTCATCCTCAACGATACCCAGCGCAGCATTGCCAGCGTGGCCGATGGTTACACCATCGTGGGCACGCCGACACTGAAGCTGGATGTGTCCGAGGGCAGCTCTCTTACTGCGGACTCCATTACCTATGGCAGCGAGGATTATGCTAATACGCTGCTGAATAGGTATTTACAGATTGAAGCCCTGATTACTGAGTATGGCAAGGACAGCGGTAACTCCGTCAGCCAAACTGCCTTGGCGGGCTATCAGGCTGAAGCAACACGCATCAAAAACACTATGGTGGACATGGGCTTGGCAACCTTGGACGCCAGTGGAAACCTGCTCATGCAAAATTCCTGCAGTGTGGATTATGTAGAAATTCCCGATTTGGTAGCCTCAGGCGGTAATGTGAATATTACTACCAGCGATTTTGGTGGCAGCGGCAAGGTGGAGGCCAAGGGCACTCCTTCCATCAATATCACCAATAACACCAATTTGCTGCTGAAGGTGAACAATATCATCATGGACGAGCCCGGCGGCATGCTGGTTTACAATGGCTCTGCTGTGACTCCCACGGGCACTTCGGATGCAGAAATAACCGCTTCTTTGAATACGAAGATTAATGCTTTGAACAAGGGCAATACCAGCTCCGTCAAGGCTGGCTTTGCCAAGGCAGTGGCAGCCGAGGGCGAAAATGGCACTGTGACCATTTTGGGCAACAACCAATTGGAGAAGATTGTCTACAATGGCACTATCCCTGACCCCAGTGGCTCCGGCAGTACGGTTTCCATCAACAATCTGGAAAGCAAGCCTTTGGCTAATATCCAAATTCAGGGCAATATTATCAATAGAAATGGTAAGGTTGCTGTTACCAGTGCGAAAAATGATATCCTGATTCAGGGGCAAAATGCCACTGATAATGTGGCCATCACCGGTGCCAACGTGGTGCTCACCGCAACCCAAGGCAGCATCACCCAAGGCTACACCGACGGTATTGTGAGCATTGGCGGCAGTGTGCAGAATTTCTATAGCGACTACTTTAACAAGCTGCTCAATGGTCAGACTGTGGGCACGATTGGTATCGCTGAAACACTGCCCGAGGATGGCAGTAGCGGCAGCGGCAGCTATATTGCCGGTGGCTCCGTGTATATAAACGCTGCCGATATCAACGTGAACGGCGTTATTCAGAGTGGCTACGGCAACTATGACTTGACCATTGATAGCGCAGCACAAGGTGCAATTACGAGAATTGAAAATGCTTATGATGGCAGCAGGGAGCTCAGTGATGCTGTGGTAACCTTGGGCGATGAGTACAAGGTTGTGGAGGGCGGACCTGTGTGGAACGCTAGCAAGGGCTGCTATGAATACAAGCTGAGCGCTTACTACAATCCTTCTACCAAGAAGATTATTGTGGAAGACGTGGATGCCAGCGGTGGCAGAGTATATCTCACCGGTCGCATCAGCAGCACCGGTGCGGGCAAAATCATCTGCCTTGATGGCACCAGCAGCATTGACATTACAAATAAGCTGGATTATGTTACCCAAGTGGGCGAGCTGAAGACCAATGATGTATCCGGCAATGTAACCATCACGGATACTGCTGGCTACAAGGCTAATAATGTGGACGTGAACAAGGTCACCACCATTACCAATGGCAAGGCTGAGGTGAAATACGTGAACGCCGCCGGTCGGGTTGTTAAAGCAGATGCGGATGTGGTTTTTGATCCCTATAGCAGTGCTTATAGCTACAACCCCAAGGGTGGCTTGTCCTATCAATGGACTACCGGCAAAAACGTTTCTACCTTTACTCGTTATAAATATCATCAGGAAAAAGCTTTGTGGGGCGCTTGGACACCCAGTGCCAGCACCCAGGAATTGGCTTCTTGGCAAAATGTTGCTCAGGTTCTGGATAGCGGTAATGATAAAGAGAATCCCAGACTTAACGGCGAGACCATAGTGGAGACCAATGCTAGCTCCGCTACCAGCTCCATGAGCTCTGCCTCCGAGCTCTATTCTTCCACTAGAGTTAAAGAAGGAGAAAGATATTATTCTACCGGCATGTGGGGTTACTATAAGCATTACGAGGTCACTTGGACTGAATCCCAAGGTAGGGCCTATACTTATAATGCCAAAATTAAGGCTGATAATACCATCAATGTGCAGTTCATCGGCTCCGATGCCGATGATGCTCATGTAAATATCAATGCTCTCAACAACATTGAAATGACCGGGGATATTGGCAATAGCAAGCTTTATGAAACCAAGAATGCCCAAGGGGACATCATTGGCCGTGATTTGAAGGGTAGCATTGATATCGTTTCCCAAAACGGGTCCTTGATGCAAACAGGTGGCAGCCTTTACGGCCAAAATATTACTTTGGCTGCTGCCAAGGATATGCAAAACATCAGCGTGACTGCCGGTGACGTGGTAAATCTGTCCGCAGTCAACCTGATGAATAATGCCAACGATATAGCCCAAAATACCATTTCCATCAATGTGAAGAATGCTTATGGTGCTAAGGGTGACACTGTATTGGGCTACATGGGCTCTGTAATAACTACTGATTCCGGGTATACTCTGCCTGTCAACAGCACCGGTATTACCGGCGTGGTGGATGTAACTACTGTGGGTGATATTAGCCAAAAGGCTGGCAGCAACATTAGCATTGTTTCCGACAGAATCAATTTGACCAGCACTGATGGTGCCATTTATGGCCAAAAGCAGGAGATTAAAGATGCCCAAGGCAATGTGACTGCAACCAATTACACCGCCCTGAAGCTGTATGCAGGTCAACAGCCCATGGGCCTGGATACCTTGGATGCATCTGTCAACGCCAACGCCAAGGGTGATATCAATCTTGAGCAAACCTCCGGCAATATGCGCATCGGTCGCGTTTATTCCCATACCGGCGATGTAACCTTGACCGTTGCTGGTGGCAGTGTGGAGGACGCGTTGCCCTATGTATCCAGTGACCGCGGTGACACCGACGACATGCTGTCCCGCTGGATGAGCTTGGGCATTATCGATGGCAATGACTCCATGGTTGCCGCCAAGAATAATGTAAACAAAAACTTTGCTCAAGAGCATGAGCAAACAGCTACTAAATATAAAACTACAGATGCCTATGCTTTGCTGTACGCAATTGAAGATAGTCTGATTAACCCTGATTCCTCCTCTTTGCCGAAAACCTCCGACAAGGACCCCAACATCATTGGCCACAATATTACCATTAACGTGGCCGACAGTGTGGGTATGAATAGCGGCGAAACGAAACGCATCAATGTTGATACTTTGTTGGATAAGGAAGGGGATACCTATACCCATTTGGACGACTTGAAGGCTTTGAGCAAGCTGGATGCTTCCACTAGGATTGAATGGACGCAAGAAGAGGGCGTTAACTATGCCGTATACACGGAAACGATTCCCATTGGCATTCAGCAGAGCACCAAAACTATTATTGGCGCGGATGGAAATGCTTCCGTTGTCAATGGCTCCTTAACCATTCAATCCGTGGCAGACGCCAATAAGAATGGCGATATTTTCCTGCAGGGTCGCGAGCAGAAGTTGGATCCTGAAAGCGGAGCTTATCCTATTACCAGTAATAAGGATTTGTATCTCAAGCAAATTTTGACCAATGCTGGTGAGGTTACCTTGACCAGCTTGGGAGGCATTTATAATGCAGCTAATGCATTAACTCCTGTTATAACAGGCAAAAACCTTGTGCTTACTGCTGCTAATGGCTCCATCGGTACCCGTGAGCAGAGCATTACTACGGACGTTTTTGGCAGTGATAAGGCCGTGGATGGCCTGAGCGCTATCGCTAGCGGCGGTATTTATGTGGATCAAAAGGGCGAAAATGCACTTATCGTGCACAACGTTTCCAGTGGCAATGATATTCTCTTGGGCTCCGACACCAGTCTGCTGATGGGTGTGGTGAATGGTGCTAAGGCCGAAAGCTACATCCGTGCGGAAAACAATGGTGATATTACTCTGGAAGCTCGCGGCGGCAGCATTGGTGAAGCCGCCTACGAAACTGACGAAAACGGCAATGTGGAGCTGGATGAGCAGGGTAATCCGATTATTTCTTGCTACAAGAATAATGGCGTGCGCATTTTGAACTCTGCCAAGGCCAGCAGCTCTAATGATGAAGCCAATGTAAGCAATGTGACTTTGCGCGCTCGTGACAATGTTTATGTGACCGGTGTGGCCAGTGTGAACGG
>SFRS01000027.1 GCA_004562175.1 bacterium
TTAGCGCTTCATACGAAATATTGATTTGATGTTTTAATTATACTCATTCTCATTAAGAATGTCAATACTTTTGGGAGAAACTTATCTAAAAAATTTTAGTAAGAATTCATCTTAATAAAGATTCCTGAGCAAAGCAAAAAAAGCGCTTAGCCATCAATGCCAAGCGCTTTTATAAGTCACTATTCATTTTATGCCACCTCTTAATGGATGTACAGTACTTGGAATTCGTAGAATACCTTCAACATCTTTTCTAACATGATTTTCCCTCCCAACTTCATCTCTTAGTGAATGTACAATACTTGAAATTCATAGAATGCCTTCAGCATTTTCTCCAGCATCTTCTGTCTCCTCCTTTAAATTCTTTATCATGAGCTTCTTCGTGTTTCCTTAGGATGGTTATAGTATAACACGTTGGAACGCTTTTGTCCAGTAGGGTCTTATTTTGTCCCACTGTAGCTATAATAAGCAAAATACCGCTCAACCATGCGGTTTTTCAGCTATTTTAAAGCTTACTAAAAGCAAAAAGTCGCAGAAAAAAATTCTGCGACTTAGTGTATTTTTTGTGAACTCTTATCTTCCGGCACCAATTGCCAGCTTAATCCTGCTTTTTGGGAAACAGTATATTCAGCATAGGTGGTATACCAATATTAATAGCCAATACACGCACCAGCTGATAGGTCAAAATAACCGAAACATTCTCGTTCATGCTCATCCCTGCCAAGGACATCTCGGCAATGCCACCGGGTGCCATGGCTAAAAAGGCCGTGATCAAGCTAAAGCCATAACGTGCGCTGAGCACATGGGCCATGCCGATGCTGACAACAATCAAAAAGGCTGTACCAATCAAGATATAAGGCACCATCTTTTTCGTGGCCAAAATGCGCCGAGCATCCAGCTGCATACCCATAAACAAGCCAATGCTCACCTGAGCCGGAGCCATCAAAAACACCGGCACTGGCTGCACTCCCTGACTGTAGACGGAAAAGGCAGCCGTAGCCAAAATGGGTCCCAAGAGCTTTGGCGTAGGTAGGTGGGTCTTGATAGCTATAAAGCTACCCAAAAAAGCCAAGGGTATGAACACTAGCCAGTGTATACCACCATGATTGGGCATAGCGATGGCGCTACCCACCACCTCGGCATCCAGCAGCCAAATAACCAGAAACGGTACTGTTACAACCACACTCAAAAGGCGAATAACCTGCATCACCATGACCACGTTGGGGTTGACCTCGTCATCATCCTCTGCTAGGAGCATGGTGAGTGTCATGCCACCGGGCAGCATGCCCATGATACAGCTCTTGAGACCTTCCTGAGAAAGCTTGGCTGTGACAAAGGCCAAGGCAAGGCTCGCTCCCAAAATCACCACAGTAGCCTCAGTAACACCTCTCAGCTCTTGCAGAAAGCTATTCCAAGTGTCCGCTGTGAAGGTGGAGCCAATGCCATAACCCGCCACCATTAATGCGTATTCCCTGAGCTGCTTGGGCCAGCTTACCTGGGCCCTTTGGGCCAAGGTTTTGCAGGCGATGGCCGTAAGCAAACCGCCCAACAAAAAAGGAATGGGCAGATGCAAACGTAGCAGCATATGGCCTAGGCTAAGCGCCACCACAAAAAGCAATATTCGATTTAGCAGCATTATATCTGCCCCCTCACATCTTTCAAACTAAACTTAGACGTCCTGTTCTTCCTCCACGCCGTTATCTACCAATGCCGCCATAATACGATTGATGAGCTCGCTGCGGTTGGTGTGCTGGCTAGAGGTATAGGTAATGATATCTTCCTCTTTGAGGCCCATTTCACGCTTGAACAAAGCCTTTTGGCTCATGGCTGCGTTCTTGGACAGCTTGTCAGATTTAGTCAGCACCACCTGCACCCTGAGGCCGCATTCCTTGAGCCATTGATAGCATTCCATATCGCTGTCCATGGGCTTGTGGCGAATATCGATGAGCTGACATACCAGCCCCAAATTTTCGCTGCCGGACAGATACTTGCTAATAAAGCCGGACCATTGCTCCTTGTTATTGTGATTAGTCTTGGCAAAGCCGTAGCCCGGCAAGTCCACCAAATAAAACTTGGCTCTTTCATCCAAGCCCTCATCAGTGCGCTTGGCCTCCAGCTCATAAAAATTGATGGTCTGGGTTTTGCCGGGAGTGGCGCTCACTCTCGCCAAGCCATTGCGGCGACAAAGAGAGTTGATCAAGGAGGATTTGCCCACATTACTGCGACCGATGAAGGCTGCCTCTATCATGCGCACGGGCGGATATTGGTCAGCACGTACGGCGGAGGCCACATATTTTGCACGGATAATATCCCAATTTTCCTTACTCATGGGCTTCCTCCAGGGCTACTGCCAACACATCATCCAAATGCTCCACAGGAATGAATTCCATGGCCTTGCGCACATTGTCAGGAAGCTCGTCCAGATCCTGTAAATTGCGTTTGGGTAGGAGCACAGTCTTTACACCATAGCGATAAGCGGCCAGCATCTTTTCCTTGATGCCGCCCACGGGCCAAACCTTGCCGGAGAGAGTAATCTCGCCGGTCATGGCCAGCTTGCCCTTGACACGCTTGCCGGTCAAGGCGGACACCATGGCTGTTACCATGGTCACACCGGCGGAAGGACCATCCTTGGGCACAGCACCCTCAGGCAGATGGATGTGCAAGTCCATGGTCTCACCGAAGTTTTCCTCCAATCCCAGGATTTTGGCACGACTACGAATGTAGGTGTAGCCAGCCTGAGCAGACTCCTTCATCACATCGCCCAATTGTCCTGTCAAGGTCAAATTGCCCTTGCCCTTGAAGGCCAAAACCTCCACCTTCAAAAGCTCGCCGCCCACACTGGTCCAGGCAAGGCCATTGCAGGTGCCCACAGAGGGCTCCAAGCTAATATCGTCATCCATGAAAAGCACCTTGCCCAGGTACTTCTCCAAATTCTTTTCTGTTACTTGGGCAGACTTTTTCTTGCCCTGCACAATGATGTAGGCAATCTTGCGGCAGACGCCAGCCAGCTTGCGCTCCAAATTGCGCACGCCGGCCTCCCGAGTATAATCGTGAATTACACGGCGGATAGCCTTCTCGCTCAAGGATACCTTGTAATTCTCCAAGCCATTAAGCTTGATTTCCTTGGGCAAGAGGTGCAGCTGGGCAATCTTCACCTTTTCCTCATCCGTATAGCTGCTCAGCGGGATTATTTCCATACGGTCCCTAAGAGCCGGCGGAATAGTCTCCACTGTGTTGGCAGTCACAATCCAGAAAACATTGGACAAGTCGAAGGGAAACTCGATAAAGTGGTCGCTAAAGGAATGGTTCTGCTCCGGGTCCAACACCTCCAGCAAAGCAGAGGCCGGGTCGCCACGGAAGTCCGCGGCCATCTTATCCACCTCGTCCAAGAGGAACACAGGGTTCATGCAGCCTGCTACCTGCATCCCGTGGATAATGCGACCGGGCATGGAGCCGATATAGGTACGGCGATGGCCGCGAATTTCGGCTTCATCACGAATGCCACCCAAGGAAACGCGAGTAAAATTACGACCAATGGCCTTAGCTACGCTAAAGGCCAGACTGGTCTTGCCCACGCCGGGAGGGCCCACCAAGCACAAAATCGGTCCACGAGTGCTCTTGGACAAAGCTCGCACGGCCAAATATTCTAAAATGCGCTCCTTCACCTTCTTCAGGCCGTAATGGTCTGCATCCAGTGTTTTTTGCGCCAGCTTTAAATCAAAATTATCCTCAGTGAACTTGCCCCACGGCAGGGACAGCAGCGCATCAATATAGCTGCGAATGACGGCTCCCTCAGGGGTCATGGGCGGCATCTTAATAAGGCGATTGAATTCCTTATTCAGCTTGGCCTCCACGTCCTCGGGCAGCTTCAGCTCGGCGATTTGGCGCTTATACTCGGCGATTTCGCTTTGTACATCCTCCGCCTCGCCCAGCTCCTTGCTGATGGCCTTGATTTGCTCACGCAGGTAGTATTCCTTCTGGTTTTGCTCCACCTGATCATGTACCTGCTGGGAAATACTCTTGGCCACCTTGGCAATTTCTTGCTCACGAGTCAAAAGCTCATACAAATAGCGCAGACGCACATTCACATCTGTGGTCTCCAGTACCTTTTCCTTTTCTTCAATGGAAATAGGCAGGTACCCACACATCATGTCGGCAACACGGCCCGTATCCGGCTGGGACTTGAAGGCCTGCACCACCTCGGCGTTGATTTTCTTGGTTACCAACACCCATTGCTCGAAGGCATCCAAAAGCAAGCGGCGCAGGGCCTCCTCCTCTGTTGGGTCCCCGGCAAGGCTCGCCATAATGCTGCCTTGGCCAATGAAGAAATCGCTGTCGTTTTGGTGCACCTCGGTCACATCACTAAGCTGGACACGCTGCGCTCCCTCTACCAAAATGCGCATGGCACCACTGGGCAGCTGCAGCTGCTGCTTCACCTCGGCCACAACACCCCAGCCATAAATATCCGCCGTGGTGATGTCACTGCGATTGGCATCTCTTTGAGCAGCCAAAATTATTTTTTTGTCAGTATCCATCACAGCTCGCACAGCTGCCATAGATTTTTCGCGGCCCACATCCACATTCACCAGCATTCCCGGCAAAACCAACAGGCCACGCAGGGGCAATAAGGGTTTCGTTATCATCTCAGTATTCACTATTGCTTCAGCCATCTAAACCCTCCTTTCACTAAAAAACAATAGAAAAGGGGAAGGAAATTAACTTTATCCTTCCCCTATCTTTACAATTAATCTTCCACAATCATTTGCGGTTCACAATGCTCACGCACAGTGGCTTCAGTAACGATGCACTTCTTGACATCATTACGGGAAGGAACATCATACATTACATTGCGCATAATGGACTCAATTATTGAACGCAGTCCGCGAGCACCGGCATTGCGCTTCAGAGCCTCCTCAGCGATGGCCTCCAAAGCCGCAGGCTCGAACTCCAGCTCCACGCCATCCATTTCCAGGAAGCGCTGATACTGCTTAACCAGAGCATTGCGGGGCTCGGTGAGAATCTGCACCAAAGCAGCCTTATCCAGAGAATTCAGCGTTACCACAACGGGCAGACGACCAGCGAATTCCGGAATAATGCCAAACTTCATAATATCCTCGGGCAATACCTTTTCAAAGGCTTCGTTGGTGTTGACCTCGGCCTTTTTGCGGACATCCGCACCAAAGCCCAGATTCTTCTTACCTATGCGGGCATTGACAATGTGCTCCATGCCGGCAAAGGCACCACCACAGATGAAGAGGATATTGGTGGTATCAATATTGATAAACTCCTGATGGGGATGCTTGCGTCCTCCCTTGGGCGGCACGCTCGCCACAGTACCCTCCAGAATTTTCAGCAATGCCTGCTGCACACCTTCACCGGAAACGTCACGGGTAATGGAAACATTTTCGGATTTGCGGGCAATCTTGTCGATTTCATCGATGTAAACGATGCCTCGTTGAGCAGCCTCCACATCATAATCAGCATTGCTAATGAGCTTCAGGAGAATATTCTCCACGTCCTCACCCACATAGCCGGCCTCGGTCAAGGTGGTGGCATCTGCAATAGCAAAGGGCACCTGCAAAATCTTGGCCAAGGTTTGGGCAAGTAAGGTCTTGCCGCTGCCGGTGGGACCCAGCATAAGGATATTGGACTTCTGCAGCTCCACCTCACGGGTTTCCTGAGGATTCTGCATTTCATAATTAATGCGTTTATAATGGTTATAAACAGCCACGGACAAGGTCTTTTTGGCCTCATCCTGACCAATTACATATTCATCTAAAATAGCCTTGATTTCTTTCGGTTTCGGCAGCTCGTTTACGTCGGTGCCACTGTCTTGTGCTGCCTGCTGCTTATCCTCGTCAAGCATATCTTTGCAGAATTCGATACACTCATCGCAGATATACACACCGCGACCGGCAATTAATCTGCGTACCTGGCTTTCACGTTTCCCGCAAAAGGAGCAGCACAGATCCTTGCCCTGACCATCGTCAAAACTCATCTCGTAAATCTCCTTGGTATCTTATTCTGCTGATTTGCTGCGGCTCACAACCTCATCAATCAGACCATATTCCTTTGCTTCCCTACTGGTGAGATAATGGTCGCGCTCGGTATCAGCGGCAATCTTCTCCACGCTTTGGCCCGTATGCTTGGCCAAAACCTCGTTCATTTCCTGACGAATGCGCAGGATTTCGCGAGCATGAATTTCGATTTCCGTTGCTTGACCCTGAGCACCACCCAAGGGCTGATGAATCATCACCCTAGAGTAGGGCAGAGCAAAGCGTTTACCGGGTGCGCCGGCAGCCAACAGCACGGAAGCCATGCTGGCAGCCATACCCATGCAGATAGTGGAAACATCGGGCTTAATATATTGCATAGTGTCATAAATAGCCATGCCGGCGCTGACGCTGCCACCAGGACTATTGATGTACAGATGAATATCCTTATCAGGGTCCTCGGACTCCAAGAACAATAACTGAGCGATGACAACATTGGCCATATTGTCATCAATAGGGCCAGTCACGAACACGATTCTGTCCTTTAACAGGCGGGAGTAGATATCATAAGAACGCTCGCCACGGCTGGATTGTTCAACAACGATAGGCACGTAATTCATTTGTCACACTCCTTTACTGCGAACTTTTGGGGCAAATTATTTTGCGCTGTCAATTACAACATGAGCAGCTTTGCGGCGCAGAATGTTAGCCAGCAGCAGGCCCATGGTGCCATTGGATTTAATAATCTTCTTAACTTCATCAACGGAAGCGCCATGTTGAGCGGAGATAGCAGCGATTTCTGCATCAACGTCAGCCATGTCAACTTGGATGTTTTCTGCCTTAGCGATAGCGTCCAGAACGATGTCGGTCTTTACGTTTTCTTCAGCAGCAGGACGTTGGTTCTCACGGATTTGCTCATCGGTCAAGCCGGTGTATTGCTTGTACATTTCCATGTTCATCTTGCGGCTTTCCAGGCTCATGCGCATTTCTTCAACCATTTGGCTGATGCGGTCTTCAATCATAACTGCAGGAACGGTGAATTTAGCGTTAGCAACAGCAGCGTCGATCAGAGCATGCTCGTAAGCAACCTTAGCGTTTTCTTCAGCAGCCTTTTGCATACGCTCCTTGTAGTTAGCGCGCATTTCTTCAACAGTCTTGAACTCGCTGTTAGCAGCAACATATTCGTCGTTCAGCTCAGGCAATTGTTTAATCTTTACGTCTTGAATGTTAACCTTGAATACTGCTTCCTTACCAGCCAGCTCTTTAACAAAGTACTCTTCGGGGAAGGTTACTTCTACATCGGTTGCGTCACCCTTGGACAGGCCAACCAGTTGATCCTCAAAACCAGGGATAAAGGAGTTGGAGCCAACTTCCAGAGGATAGCCCTTGCCTTCGCCGCCGCTGAAGGGTTCGCCGCCAACGGTACCGGCAAAGTCGATAATAGCGAAGTCACCCTTTTCAATGATGTGGCCTTCTTCAGCTGCAACCATCTTGGCGTTGCGGTTGCGCAGGTCGTTCATTTGAGCTTCCACGTCTTCGTCGGTTACAACGGGCTCTTCCTTGTCAACATGCAGGCCCTTGTATTCGCCCAGCTCGGGTTCCGGTTTAACGGTAACCTTAATGGTCAATTCCATATCCTTGCCTTCTTCGAATACGGATTCTTCAACCTTGGGATCTTCAACGGGAATCAGGTTCTTAACATCCAGAGCTTCGGTGTACAGCTTGTTGGCAACCATTTCGAAAGCTTCTTGTTTGATAGCTTCCTTGCCATAATGCATTTCGATGATGGCACGGGGAGCTTTGCCCTTACGGAAGCCAGGAATGTTTACGCTATTAGCAATCTTTTGT
>SFRS01000028.1 GCA_004562175.1 bacterium
GTGAGCTGTTGGTGGCTGAAGGCAGCGGCCTCTGCGTTAAAAATACTGTCGTTGAAGAAAGCATCTGCCTTTTGGTCTCTCGCCACTGCACCAGCTGAGTTGGCGCAAGCCGCATTCTGCGCTATATTGCTCATATTGGACTTATCCATAGCACACCTCCTAATCCCGCAAGAAGCCCGTCAAAGGCGAGGAAGCGCTGGCGCCTTGGCGCACAGCTCCGAGCCCTGCCAAATAGGCAGCGCGGCCCGCCGCGATGGCCTGCTTGAAGGCCGCTGCCATGAGCGGCAAATTGCCGCTGGTGGCAATGGCCGTGTTGGCCATGATGGCGGCGGCGCCCATCTCCATGGCCTGGCAGGCCTGGGAGGGTCGACCAATGCCCGCATCTACGATGACGGGCAGGTCGATTTCATCGATTAAAATCTTGATGAATTCCGCTGTGCACAGGCCTTTGTTGCTGCCAATGGGGGCGCCCAAGGGCATGACGCAGGCGGCGCCTGCGTCGCGCAAGGAGCGTGCTACCTGCAAGTCGGGATACATATAGGGCATAACCACAAAGCCTTCCTTGGCAAGCATTTCTGTAGCCTTGAGGGTTTCGTAATTGTCCGGCAGCAAATATTTGCTATCACGAATGACTTCGATTTTTACAAAGTCACTTTGGCACAGCTCGCGGGCAAGGCGCGCAATGCGCACCGCCTCGTCGGCGGTGCGGGCGCCGGAGGTGTTGGGCAAAAGGGTCACGTTCTTCGGTACGTAATCAAGAATATTGGCCAGCGCCCCGCCGTTAGCGCGGCGCAGGGCTAGGGTCAAAATCTCGGCACCTGCCTGCTCCACCGCTGCCTTGATGAGCTCAAGGGAATATTTGCCGGAGCCCAAAATAAAGCGGGAGGTGAATTCATGTCCATTTAAGACTAATTTGTCATTATTTAATAAAGCCTGTGTTTCCATTTTTCGTCTCCTTGTAAATTTGCTGTCCTATACTTCTAAGCCTAAAATGATGCGGGCAATAGTCAGAGCTTCTTGGGCAGCACAGAGCCCCACTCTGGCACCGCACAAGGGCAGCTCCTGAAAGCTGCTGTGACCATCGCCACAAAGATAAAAATGAGGTAAAATCCTGCGTACCTGCATGTCGTCACAGCTATCAAAGCCAGCCAAGCCGGAAGCAGCCACGAGATATTTATCAGGGAAATTTTCCAAAACGCCATTGACCAAAAGCGCTTTAGCCTCAGGCTTGTCCAAGGCTTCGCAGACAATATCTGCCTCGCCTACTAGCTCGGCTAGATTGGCTTCCGTGAGGCGGACCACTTTGCTTTGGTAATCCCCATAAGGATTGACTTGGCGTAAATGTTCCAGCAGCGCCACAGCCTTGTATTCGCCCACATCCTGCAAAAAATAGTACTGTCTGTTTAAATTGCTCAGCTCCACTTTGTCAAAATCGTAGAGCAGCAGATGGCCCACACCCAGCCGCGCCAGCCACATGGCCACGTTGCTGCCTAGGCCGCCAAGCCCTACAATGGCTACCTTGGCCTCTTGCAGGCGTTGGCTTTGCTCCACTGTGAGTCCCTTGTGCAGGGCCTCTTGCATGGCTATTTCACTAAACAAATCAGCCACCTCCAACAAAACTAACGATTTCTAATTTGTCCGCATCAGTGAGCATGGCGCTGGCATAGGTGCTATGCTTAACGATATGACCGTTGAGCTCAACAGCCACTAAATTTGCTTTGTAACCTCGCTGCTCAAGAAGCTCGCTTAAGCTGATTGCAGCTGGTAATCCGACAGGCTTGCCATTAATAATCATTTTAACCCTCCGTTTCTAGCAAACAAAAAAGCTCATGAAGCAGCTACACCCGCGGTGGTGTACCCCTTCATGAGCTCAAATTGCACTCACTCTCAAATACTTATGTACTTGTAGCTTTAGTATAAGTGGATTTATTCACTATGTCAAGAGTAAATTAGTACCTAAAGCGCCATTTTACTTAGGGTTAGTTAAAATATTTTGTTCCGAAGCATGAAATAATAAATTTCTTTCACTTGATAAGCAATGGCTTAGTATGAAAAAAACTGAAATATACAATGTTGTTTAATCAATAGCTGATTATTATGGAAAAGATTTTTCTATTGCTAATCGTTGTGCAATGTCTTGGTCTGGTGTATAATATAGCAGGTATAGTTTGTGCTTCTCGATGTAAGAGGAAAGAGCGTGGTTTTGGATATGGAAAAGGAAAGAACTATCAAGGGCATCAAGATTAAAAGCTTCAATAGCTTTATGATTGTGGTGGCCTGCGTTTTGTACGCAATGCTACTATATGCCACTGCCCAAATGACTACTAGATATAATGATTTTATCAAATATAACGAGGAATATATCTCCTGTCATGAGGCTGCTGTGCAGATGAATGCTGCTTCGGATTATTTGACAGATCAGGTGCGTCTTTTTACGCAAAATATGAATGTGAAGCATATGCAGCTGTATTTCCAAGAGGCCAACGAAACAAAACGGCGGGAAAAGGCCATTGCCAGCCTGAATAAATACCAGCCCACCGATGATGAGCTTCAGGCCTTGGAGGCCGCCCGGGGTAGCTCTATGGATTTAATGGAGCGTGAATTTTATGCTATGAAGCTGATTGTGGTAGCTAATGGTTATGATGAGTCTCAGGTTCCGGATGAGGTGCGTAAGGTGCAGCTTTTGGCAGCGGACAAGGCTTTGAGCAACGAAGCGAAAATCGCTCACGCCAGAGAGCTCGTTTATAACAGGGGCTACATGGATGCCAAGGCTTTGATTAAATCCCACACGGACCATTTTGTCAATAGTCTCATGCGCCACACAGCGGAGCAGCAACGGGCTAGCATGGGGGCTTTGGATAAATCCTTGCTCAACCAGCGCATTCTCATCAGTCTGCTCTTTGTGATGAATATCATTACCTTCTTAGTAATCACTGTGCTCATTGTAAGGCCCTTGAGCGTGTATATGAAGTGTATTCGTGACAAAATGCGTCTGGAGACCACGGGCGCTTACGAATTCAAATATTTCGCTATGACCTATAATGATATTTATGAATTGAATGCGGCTAATCAGGCTATGCTGGTCCACAAGGCCAATCATGACCCGCTGACGGGAATCATGAATCGCAGCGCCTTTGAAAGTCTCAAGGCCTTGCTGAAGCAGAGCACTGTGCCCATGGCTTTGATTTTGCTGGATATTGACCGCTTCAAGGGCATCAACGACACCTATGGACACGACATGGGTGACAGGGTTTTGACCAAGGTGGGTGGCCTGCTGCACAGCTTCTTCCGCTCTGAGGACTATCCTGCACGCATTGGTGGCGACGAGTTTGTAGTGGTCTTGAACGATTTCGATGAGGAAAATCGCAAAATCATTAGTCATAAGCTGGATTTGATTACCAAGGAGCTACAAAATACTGCGGATGGCTTGCCGGCGGTGACCTTGAGCGTGGGCGTTGCTTTCTCTGCAAAGGGCTATAGTGATGAGCTTTTCAATCAAGCTGACAAAGCCTTGTATGCAGTGAAGGATGCCGGGCGCAATGGTATGAAGTTCTATGATGAGCTGTCTGCTGAGACTAAGGAAGCGTAATTTTTAGGGAAACAAATTAAGTTCACAAAAAATAGCTTGCGTTAGACTAAACTATGTGATACAATCATCTAGTGTTAATATCTTAACGAAACTAATCTGTTCTAAAGTAAAGTGAGGTGTAAAGAATGAAAGAAAAGATTCATCCGAAATACGGTGAAGTTACTGCTACCTGCGCATGTGGTGCAAGCTTCGTAACTGGTAGCACTAAGAAAGAGATTCGCGTGGATGTTTGCTCTAAATGCCATCCATTCTTCACTGGTCAACAACGTAACGTTGCTGCTCGCGGCCGTATTGAAAAATTCAATAAGCGCTATAACAAAGAACAATAATCTCTATATCTACAGCAGAGCAGCTTAGTTTTTGCTCTGCTGTATTTATTTTCTTTTCTTTTTGCTCGATTTAGGAGACCTAAAATGACCTGTAAAAAACCTAACGTGGGCGGACAAGCTGTCATCGAAGGCGTGATGATGCGTGGTACGGACAAGGTGGCCGTGGCTGTACGCAAGCCGGACGGGGAAATCGCAGTGGACGTGAACCCGGTAAACAGCATCCGCGATAAATATCCGATTTTGAAAAAACCGCTGCTGCGCGGCGTTATCGCTTTATTTGAATCCTTATATGATGGCATGAAGGCACTGGCTTATTCTGCCCAAATCAGTGGGGATGAGGACGAGCAGCTTTCTGATAAAGAAATGGTGTTGACCATTATTACCTCCGTGGCTTTGGCCATTGGCCTTTTCATCGTGGTGCCTACCTGGTCCATGCGTTTTTTGCATACTCTGACTGATGACCCCATGCTGCTGAATCTGGCTGAGGGCGTGCTGCGTATGGTGATTTTCCTGTGCTATATTGCAGCTATTTCCTCTATGGAGGATATTCAGCGCGTGTTCCAATACCACGGAGCGGAGCATAAGACCATTTATACCTACGAGGCAGGCTTGCCCCTGAAGGTAGAAAATGTGCGTCAGTTCAGTACTTTGCATCCCCGCTGTGGCACTAATTTTTTGATGATTGTCATGCTCATCAGCATGTTTATCTTTACTTTTTTGGGCTGGCCCAGCCTCTTAGAGCGCATTGCTTCCCGCATTGTGTTGATGCCTGTGATCGCGGGCGTCAGCTATGAGCTTATTCGTTTTGCAGGTGCTCATGCGGAAAATAGTTTGGTGCACGCCTGCATTATGCCGGGATTGCTTTTGCAAAAGCTTACTACCCGCCAGCCGGATGACAGCCAAATCGAGGTGGCCATTGCTTCCTTGAAGGCTGTGCTGCCCCCTGAAGAAGTTAACGAACAATAAATTACAAGGAGAACTATATGCTCGACAAACTGCAAGCAATAGAGGATAGATATTTAGATTTAGAGGCCAAAATTAGTGACCCTGATGTGATTGCGGACCAAGCCAATTGGCAAAAGGCCACTAAGGCTCATGCGAAGCTGGAGCCCGTGGTTACTGCCTACCGCGAGTATCGCGACATGTGCGCTGCTCGTGACGAGGCCGAGGAAATTTTGCGTGCCAACGAGGACGAAGAATTAGTGGAGATGGCCAAGGAGGAGCTCAAGGACTTGAAGCCCCAAATCGAGGCTTATGAGGAGCGCTTGACCATTTTGCTGTTGCCCTCCGACCCTAACGATGAAAAGAATGTTATCGTGGAAATTCGCGGTGGCGCCGGTGGCGAAGAGGCAGCCCTTTTTGCAGGGGTACTTTTTAGAATGTACCTGCGCTATGCAGAAACCCGCGGTTGGCGAGTGGAGGTCATGGATTCCAATCCCACCGAGTTAGGCGGCTTTAAGGAAGTAGTTTTCCAAATCAATGGTGACAGTGTTTACAGCCGCATGAAATTTGAAAGCGGCGTGCATCGCGTGCAGCGCGTGCCCGAAACCGAGTCCCAAGGACGCGTTCACACCTCTACTGTAACTGTGGCAGTATTGCCTGAAGCTGAGGAAGTGGACGTGGAGATTAATCCCGCCGATTTGCGCATTGATACCTATCGCGCCGGTGGTGCCGGTGGCCAATACGTAAATAAGACCGAGTCCGCTGTGCGCATGACCCACATTCCCACGGGTATCGTGGCTCAGTGCCAGGACGAAAAATCCCAGCTGAAGAACCGCGAAAAATGCTTGCGTGTGCTGCGTGCCCGCATTTTGGAAAAGGCCCAGGAGGAGCAGCGTGCTGCCACTG
Source organism: bacterium (assembly GCA_004562175.1). GTDB lineage: Bacteria > Bacillota > Negativicutes > Acidaminococcales > Acidaminococcaceae > Phascolarctobacterium_A. The sequence goes on from SFRS01000028.1 coordinate 5,767, forward strand.
CCGAGGACCGCAAGAGCCAGGTAGGCACCGGCGACCGCTCCGAGCGCATCCGCACCTATAACTATCCCCAAGGGCGTGTAACCGACCATCGCATTGGCCTGACCCTGCACAAGCTGGATACCATTGTGAATGGCGATATGGACGAGCTTTTAGATGCACTGATTACCGCTAAGCAAAGCGAACAATTACGACAGGTGAAATAAAATGGCGCACTCTGTTTGGACCATTATGAAAATCTTAAATTGGACGAAGCAGTACTTTGAAGCAAAGGGCGTGGAGAATCCACGCCTGGATGCTGAGGTACTGCTTTGTGCTGTCTTAAAGTGCCAACGCATTACTCTTTATGTGGATTTTGAGCGCCCCTTGAGCGAGGAGGAGCTGGCGACCTTCAGAGAATACGTGCAGCGACGGGGCAATTTTGAGCCTTTGGCTTATATTCTGGGCGAAAGGGCCTTTATGCGCAACACCTTTAAGGTGAATAAGGCCACGCTGGTGCCCCGCCCGGAAACGGAGCTCCTGGTAGAGAGCCTTGTGCGGGTTGCGCCTATGCTGCGCCCTGAGGGAGATGTAAAAATCCTCGATATCGGCACGGGTAGCGGTGCGATTATCGTGTCGCTTTTGGACTATTTGCCCAAGGCCAAGGGTGTGGGCGTGGATATTAGCGTGGACGCACTCATTGTGGCTAAGGAAAACTCCGAAAAAATTGGCGTGACCGGGCGCATTGGCTTTGTGCGCAGCGATGTCTTCAGCAAGCTGCCACTGGAGAAAAAGTTCGACATCATCGTCTCTAATCCGCCCTATATTCCTGCAGCGGATATTGCGGGCTTGGATAAGGATGTACAGCAGGAGCCCAGAGGCGCCCTTGACGGCGGCACTGATGGCTTGGACTTCTATCGCCGCATTACGGCGGAGGCCATGGACCACATGGCCGAGGAAGGTGTTTTGGCCTTTGAGGTGGGCATTCATCAGGCAGCAGCTGTGCAGCAGCTGTGCTTGGAGGCTGGTTTTGTAAAAACCAGCGTGCGCAAGGACTATGCAGGCATCGAGCGCATGGTGTTTGCCGTAAAGGCGGCGGAGACGACGCCGGAGGCTATGGAGCGCTATGAGGCCATCTTGGCCGAGGCAGCGAGGGAGCTGTAAAAACGCTCTATGTAAGCTTAGCAGTTTGGTTGGATTGCAAGCTTGGCGAAAACCTTACGCTTGCTGAATATGCAGGCAAGATAGAAAATCACTCTGTAAAAGAGGTTGGATAGATGGAAACTAAGTATTGGAAATTAACAGGGACGCCAGCGGACGCCGCGGCGTATGCCGAGGCGGGGGCGCTGGTGCGAGCAGGTGAGGTGGTGGCCTTTCCTACGGAAACAGTGTATGGACTAGGCGCCAACGCACTCAATCCCGACGCGGTGGCGAAAATTTTCGCCGCCAAGGGTCGCCCTCAGGATAATCCCCTAATCGTGCATATTGCGCGTAAGGAGGATATCAAAAGGCTAACCACAGGCTTAAACGCTAATGCTCGCAAAATCATGGAGCATTTTATGCCGGGACCACTGACGATTATCGTGCCTAAGGCAGAAATAATTCCCGATGTGACCAGCGCAGGCCTCGACACTGTGGGCGTGCGCTTTCCCATTAATAAATATGCTCAAGAATTTATTTTGGCCTGCGGTTGTCCCATTGCGGCACCCTCGGCCAATATCAGCGGTCGCCCCAGCCCCACCAACGCACAGGATGTATTAGAAGACATGCAGGGCAAGGTAGCGGGCATCCTAGACGGCGGCAGCTGTGGGGTGGGCTTGGAATCCACAGTGGTGGATACCACGAGCCCGGTGCCCCGACCCGGTGCTGCTGGGCGATAAGAATTTTAAGCCCATCGCGCCGGGCATGAAGTACAGGCATTATGCGCCCAAGGAGCCGGTGTACCTGCTTGAGGGAGAGGCAGTGGGGCTTCTGCCTATGCTGGTTAACAAAGCCTTGGCTGCAGGGCTTAAGGTAGGCGTGCTCTGTGACGCTGCTATGCGAACTAGAATAGAGCAAGCGCTTGGTAGTGGAGCCGCTGAAGCAGGAGCTGCCTCGGCTCTGCAGGAACGCATTCTGCTCTCCTGCTGGGGCGAGAGTCGCGAGGCCTTGGCTGCCGATTTATTCTATCTGCTGCGTGATTTTGATAGAACCAAGCCGGATGTCATCTTGGCGCAAGGCGTCAGCGAGGACGGCATCGGCCTCGCCATTATGAACCGCCTGCGCAAGGCGGCAGGCTATCAAATAATAACCTTGGAAAATGGTGTTTTAACCCTAAAAGGGGATAAACAATTACCTGCTTTTATGATACAATAATAGCTAATAATAACTCTTTTGAGGAGGAATTTACCATGAAAATTGCTATGGCGTGCGACCACGGCGGCTTCCATCTGAAGGAGCACATCAAAAAGTATTTGACTGAAAAGGGTATTGAAATTGTTGACCACGGCACCTACAGCGAGGATAGTGTTGACTATCCTGATTTTGCGGAAAAGCTGTGCAAGGATATTACC